>CAYZDT010000028.1:0-7815 GCA_964477415.1 uncultured Candidatus Saccharibacteria bacterium
CCGCGCCTCGTGAATCTCGATCCGGAAGGGAAGCCGTACTCCCTGAAACTGGACAACTTTATCTCACTCACTGTCTCGTCGGTACAAGAGCTGAATCTGAACCTCGAAGCGATTGCATTTGCCCCCGCCACAACGACGCCGCAGGCGCAGAGCTTTGCCGACGCATTTTTCGGAAACCTCTTCTCGCGCCTCACTATCTGGTTTTCCGATTCAGCAAACGGCATAGGGAAATTCTTTGCAGGCGAGGTGCACACGAAACAGATTTGCGTCGGGAAATCCGACGGAACGGAATTCTGCGCCGACGGCGACGCACTCGCTGCACTTGCGGCCGCTGCTTCTGTCTCGAGTGCCCCGCCTCCTCCAACCGTGTCCGATGCAGGGGGAGAAACACCGCCACCGGACGACACTGAAGAAATAACAGGAACACCTCCTGAAGAACCGCCGGCGGATTCTCCCGCGGTCGAGTCCGCGCCGGAAGCGCCTCCTGCCGAATAGCATGAAACAATTCGCACTGTTTATTTTCTTTACTCTTGTATTTCCGTATCCCGCTTCGGCGGCAACGGTTGTTTTTCTCACGTCAGGCACGACATACACGGTGCCTTCAGACTGGACCCTGACTAATACGATCGAATGTATCGGCGCGGGCGGGAACGGAAGAATTGCGAGCTTAACCGTTGGACGGCCGGGCGGTGGCGGCGGCGCGTATGCGCAAGTTTCAAATCTCTCGCTTTCCGGGTCGGTATCGTACGTCATTGCTTCGGGAGGTTCGCAAAGCGATACGTATTTTAACGGCGCGGCGAGTACCTCGGCTTCAATCAGCTGTGCGGGCGGCAAGAACGCGACGAGTCTTATACCCGGTGCGGGCGGTTCGACGGCGAATTCAACCGGTACGGTTAAATACGCGGGCGGCAGCGGAGCCTCAGGCGACGTTTGTTCCGGCGGCGATGGTTCTGGAGGAGGCGGCGGCGGTGCCGGCGGTCCCTATGGAGCTGGATTAAGCGCTGATTTTTCAACCGGCGGCGATGGTGGCGGCGGTTTTGGCGGTGCGAGCGGAGGGGGTAGCGGCAGAGAATGGAACTATGGCGCAGGCGCTGGTTCTGGAGGAGGCGGCCATGGCTTAGGTGGCTACGACGGCGGCTTCTATGGCGGAGGCGGCGGAGGCGGCGGCTCCGAGAACTGTTTCTATAGCTCGACACCAGGGTCGGGTATTCAAGGCATTATCGTTGTTACCTACTGGCCAACCTTGTCTTCAATGGTAAAAATTTGGGGCGGGAAAACTCAGATACGCGGAGGGAAAGTGCGTATTTACTGATATATGGTATCCGAAAAGAAAATCCGTCCGTTCTATATATATGCGTGGATTGCGGCGCTTATTCTTTTTCTTGCGGCGGCAGCGGCTATGATGACGTGGCGCCAGCCGAAAGAGCCTTTGTGGGAAATACCGGCATCAGGCGCGTCTTCCGCAGATACTCACGGATATGTACCGAATCCCGATTCAACTCTGATACATTTCACCGACGGCGTAGAGGCGTGGTACGTAAATGAAGATTTAAAGTTTTCGTTCAGGATTCCCGACGGCTTTATTGCGCCCGACGGGAAACTCAAAGACTCCGGCGCGGCAGTCGTACGGCTTTCAAACGGCGCGGGGTATGAACTTGATATAACTGCATCGAAAACCGGCGCAAGACCCGAAGATATAACAGAAGAAAACCTGCGCGCTGAATTTCCGGAAGAAACTCTAATGAATTTTTCGAAAGTTGTCCTGCCTGATGGGACGGAAGGACTTGCGTTCGAAAGAGGGACGGAGGAGAACAGGGAAGTACAGGCGCGCTTTATAAAGGATGATTATTTGTACATACTTGCAGCCGATAAAAAAAGCGCCGAGCTCATGGAATTAGTCGTCGGCACATGGCGGTTCGGAGTCCCCGTCGCGCCGCGTTCCGCGAAGTAGCTCGCATGGCTTAGACCGCCTCCGTTCTGTATACTTTGTTTCTATGGCATTTGTCGACGAATTGCGCATACGCGCCAAAGCCGGGAAGGGCGGCGACGGGGTCGTGCGGTGGCTTCATGAAAAATCGAAAGAGTTCGGCGGGCCCGTTGGCGGCGACGGCGGGCGCGGCGGAGACGTCATATTCCGCGCGGTCAGAGACGTCAACACGCTCGCCCGCTATCGCGGCAAGAACGAGTTTCGCGCGGAGAAAGGCGATGACGGCAAAGGAAAAAATATGGCCGGGAAAGACGGAGAGTCTGTTTTTATCGACGTACCTGTCGGTTCAGTCGTTACGCGCCTAGAAAGCGGGCACACGTTTGAACTCTTGAATGAGAACGATACTGTTGTCGGCCTTCACGGCGGACGCGGCGGTTTGGGAAACGCGAATTTCAAATCATCGACGAATCAGTATCCGACCGAGTCGACCGAAGGTGCGGAAGGAGAAGAGGACGAATTTCTTATAGAAGTAAAACTCATTGCGGACGCGGGCCTCATCGGCTTGCCGAATGCGGGCAAATCGTCTTTACTGAACGCGCTCACATCGGCAAAGGCGAAAGTCGGTTCGTACGCGTTCACTACGCTTGAGCCGAACCTCGGCGTTTTCTACGGATACGTACTCGCCGACATTCCCGGACTGATTGAAGGGGCGCACGAGGGCAGGGGATTGGGCGACGCATTCCTCCGCCACATATCCAGAACGCGCGCACTTATCCACTGCGTTCCCGCAGATAGCGCCGACCCGCGCGCCGACTACGAAACCGTGCGGAATGAGATTGCGAAATACGACACGGAACTTTCTCGGAAAGCCGAGATAGTATTTGTTACAAAAGCGGATTCGGTCTCCGAAGAGAAACTTACAGAGGTTATCGCGCTCTTTTCGACGGAAGCCGTGGCGGTCTCGGTTATCGACGATGCGAGTCTGAAGCGGGCGGGGGACCGGCTCGCCGCCTTTCTCAGAGAGAACTAGTTTGATACTATTTCGGGCGTGGGAACATACACGCCGACCATTGGTCTAGAAATTCACGCCGAGTTAAAAACTCGGACGAAGATGTTCTGCAACTCGAAGAACGATCCCGACGAGGTGCGGCCGAACGTGAACGTGTGCCCCGTGTGCATGGCGCATCCGGGAACATTGCCGGTCGTAAATCATGAAGCGGTCAAGCATGTACTCACGGTCGGCGCGGCGCTTTCGGGCACGCTCGCGGATTATACCGAGTTCGACAGAAAAAATTATTTTTATCCGGACTTGCCGAAAGGATATCAAATCAGCCAGTACGAATACCCGCTTGTATCCGGAGGCACGCTGAACGACGTTTCTATAACGCGCGTGCATCTGGAAGAAGATACTGCGAAGAGCCAGCATGCCGAAGGCGAATACAGCGTCGTCGATTTCAACCGCGCCGGCATTCCGTTGATGGAATTGGTGACGGAACCCGTGATTCACGATTCGAAAACCGCGCGCGCGTTTGCGGAAGAGTTGCAGCGCCTATTGCGCGCGGTCGGAGCAGGGGAGGCGAACATGGAGAAAGGCCAGATGCGCGTCGAGGCGAACATCTCCGTTTCAAAAGACGCCGCGCTCGGAACTAAGGTTGAGGTAAAAAATCTCAACTCGTTTAAGGCGGTTGAACGCGCGATTGAATACGAAATTGCGCGGCAGATAGAGCTCCTTGAAAGCGGCGGGAAAGTGGTACAGGAAACCCGCGGCTGGGACGAAAACAAAGCGGAAACATTTTCGCAGCGGTTGAAAGAAGAGTCGCACGATTACCGATATTTTCCCGACCCTGATATTCCTAAGTTCAGACTTTCTCGGATAGCCGAGTTCTCCTTGGAAAATCTTTTTAAATCTATGCCCGAGCTTCCTTGGCAGAGGCGAGCGAGATATCTTGGTTTGGGTTTGAAAGATGAGGATGCGAACACGCTGGTCGATAACCCGAATTATGCCGCTTTCTTCGACACTGAAATCGCATCTGCAGACCCAGACACTTTGAAACTCGCCGCGAACTACCTTATGACCGATGTGCGGGGCGGGAATGGCGGCGCGGAGGAACTTGAAAGGCTTTCAAAGGGCGCGTTCCTTTCCCTTATCAGCCTCGTGCGCGGAGGAAAGCTGTCCTCGAGGGGGGCGAAAGAAGTACTCGCCGTGCTTATGAAAGACGGGGGTGACCCTGAAGGCATTGCAACCGCACAGGGCCTTATGCAGATGCAGGATATGGATGCGATTGCGCGTCTCGCGGATGAGATTATCTCTGAAAATCAGGCCGTAGCGGAACAGGTCCGTTCCGGCAAGGGCGAGGCTATGAAATTCCTTTTAGGGCAGGGAATGAAGAAATCCAAGGGTTCGGCTAACCCCGCGGAACTGGAAAGAATTCTGCGCGAGAAACTTACTCCGCTCGTTTAATCCACTTTCTTCGGGCCGTATTAAATTACTCACTATGTGAGCGGGGTATACTTTGCTCAATGGATGAGCTTATTTTTAGCGGTAAAAAGTACATCTCGTCTAAGCGAGCTGCACAGATAACCGGATACGCAAAAGACTATGTCGGTCAGCTTGCTCGTGCAGGGAAGGTGCCCGGAACCCGCGTCGGAAGGGCATGGTACGTCGACGAAGAGGCCCTTCTTGCCCATGTAAACAGCGAACATACTGCAGATAGCCCGGAAAATGCCGTTGTAGAGCCGATTCGCGAGACTGCAGCATATAATCCGAGCAGTTCGGTAAAGACCATACCTACCTATGCGCTTTACCAGCCCAAGAATGTCACAAAGACATGGGAAACGGTGAAATATCTAGTCGATGACGACGATCTTTTGCCGATGCTTACAAAGAGACCGTCAATTCAGACAGACGAAATATCAAGTAAAAATATAGTTATTTCGTCAATCACTAGTGCGCAAAATAATTCTTCGCGGCCGTATGCCGCAGCACAAAGGGTCCAAGTATTGATGGACGGCATTCTTCCGCCGCAACCCGTCCTCAGAGTTGCAAAACCGGCACGGCACGTCTCTGAAGTGAAAAGGATGCCGAATAAGAAAAAGGGGAGCTACGCGGCGGCCGTTACCGTTGTTTTTGCCGTTTTATGCCTCGCCGTAGCTTTATCGGGCCTTTTCGTCTCGTCTTCAATCGAATTTTCGTCTTCAAGTTCCGACTATACCGCCGGCGTATTTGCGGGCTTTCAGCATTTTCTTGACGCTTTCGGCCAAAGCGACTTTTATCTGGCGGGTATTGAGTCCCTACGGGAATTTATCAACGCCATATCGTCGTCATTTTTTTCCTATCTTGAGTCAGGAATAGACTTTTTGAGAAACCTTTAATCTCGGATAGCCGAGTTTTTCTTATTTTTAGGCCCACTTCGGGTCTTTTTTGTTCAGCAGGACACCGAAAGTGTGTCATTTTTTATCTGAAAAATAATGTCTTCAAAATTTTGAAGAAAATTCAGATATTTGTTGCATTTTTTTATGCGCAAGTAATATAAAAAAATTCTTTGCTTTATCCACTAAAGATAATTTGAAATAAAAAGACGGAATACCGAAAACACTAATAAAATATAGATAGTTCGGCAGAAATCCATGAGTCTCATTTTAGACGGCAAGGAGTTTCTTTCAGCCCGCGAAGCTGCTGAAGTTTCTTCATATACGGCCGATTATATTTCGCGCCTAATAAGGAGCGGCGAAATGGCCGGACAGAGGATAGGCAGAGCTTGGTTCGTTGAACGTGCCACGCTTGATGCTTTTCTCAAGAAAAGCGAGTCTGAACACGCTGAGAGAAGCGAGGCGCTTCGGCAACAAAGGCTTGCTGAACTGCATAAGCCAGTCACTCCAACGGCGCCTACCGCTCCCGCCGCTTCCAATCCAGCTTTTAAAACCCCGCCGCTCCTCCATGCTTCCGTCTCTGCAGTCAGTGCTGCGCGCGTTCTTGCAGGAGGCGCAATGGTTGCGACCTTTTTATTCGCGTTCGCCGCCGGTACCGTGGCCTCATCGCCGGAATTCGGGCGCGCCGCGGCGCTGACGCTTGACGACCTGATTCACGCGCCCGCGCGGACGATTGTTGCCGTCGCTGAATTCGACATACGTCTTGGTTCAAGATTGGCCCAAATTTGGAATGACCGCGACGCGGTTGCCGTCGAACTTTCGAATGAAATTGTTTCCGCAGTTCATTCAGGAATGGATTCTGTTCGCCGCACGAATCTTGCATCCGTCGGCGCGTATGGTTCGTCTGCGTTTAATCAGGTTTCCGGGAACACCGCGAATGTTATTGATTCCGGCATCGCATGGTATCGCTCGCTTTTCAGTTCCATTGCGCTTTGGTTTAAAAAAGATGAAACGGTCGTTCTTGTTGCTACATCCACTCCTAGCGTTTCAAAACCGGTCGCTGCGGCGCCCGCACCGCAATCGCCTCCGCGTCCCGTCGCCGTGAATCAGACGGTGGTGAATCGTTCCGTGACCGAGCGCGTTACGGAAAACATTATTTACACCGGCGTGTCCGAATCTCTCCTTGCGGCAAAACTTAACGAACTTGAGAGCCGCATCCGCCGCGATTTCTCTCCGTTTTTGAACCAGAATCCGAACCCGTACGCATTTCCTTCCGGTGCGGGCGGCATCAATGCCCCCATCACGCATACGATTGTGAGTTCGGGCTCAAGCTCCGTCGACCTCGGTTCCATATCCGGCATTCTTGCCGTTTCTAAGGGCGGAACGGGAACTTCGACCGCACCCTCGTACGGTCAATTGCTTTTAGGAAATTCGTCTGGCGGATACGATCTAGTTGCCACTTCTTCGTTAGGCATTAGCGCAGGATTGTCCGGTTCGGGAGCAGACAATACGCTCGCGTACTGGAGCGGAGGCAATCTGCTCTCCACAACCTCGCCGATGGTCGGATTTATTACCGCGACTTCGACCACTGCTTCTTCAACATTTTCGGCAGGCATAAGCGCCGCCGCCGCGCAGTTCGCAAACCTCATCTCCTGCGACACTATCGATACCGACGCGAGCGGATATTTGAAATGCGGTTCGGACTCAGGAGCGGGCGTCGGCTCACCGGGAGGGGCCGATACCGCGGTTCAGTACAACACGAACGGCGCGTTCGGCGGCGATGCAGGATTTACCTATGCGTCTTCGACCGACACGCTGACGGTAGTCAACGCATCAACGACCCGCGTCACGGCTTCATACGCGTCTTCAACGAACGCATTCTTCGGTTCCCTAAGCATCGGTTCACTTTCAGGATTTCTGAAAGCGACCGCAGGCGCCGTCTCGACCTCGCTTGTGAATCTTGCAAGCGACATCACCGGCACTTTGGGTATTGCAAACGGCGGTACCGGTACCACCACCGCTCCCGTAGGCCAGCTTTTATACGGCGGTTCGTCCGCATACCAAAGCGTCGCCACCACCTCTTTGTCACTCTCCGGCGCGTTCTCTCACTCTGGCACGATCGGCGCACTCGTCGGCGGATCCTCTGGCACGCTCTCACTCGCCGCAAACGGCGTCTCTCTCACGAACCTCGCGCAGATTGCCGCAAACACAATCTTAGGCAACTCAACGGGCGCGACAGGGAATGTGACCGCGATTGCAACGTCGTCGTTGGGCATTGCGATTTCCGATACAACTGGCACGTTATCCATTGCGCGGGGAGGTACAGGTACGACGACCAGCGCGCCGGGCTATCTGACGTACTGGGGCAGTTCGACACAGCTCGGCATCGCCACTACCTCGGTCTCTTGTTCAGGAACCGCGTCCTGCACATCGTTCACGGCAATAGGCTCAAGCCCCGTGACGATTACCGGAAGCGGTTTGAGCGCGTATGACGCATTCACGCACCCCTTGTCGGGCTG
>CAYZDT010000029.1:0-7391 GCA_964477415.1 uncultured Candidatus Saccharibacteria bacterium
CTGCTCGATGTACGTTATCGGGCGTCCCTGCCACGAATCGCCGAAATGCTCGCGGATTTTATCGCCGCAATAACCGACGATAATAATAAGTTCCGTGATTTCGTCGGGCAGTTCCGCGAGAATGTATTCCAAGAGCGGCCGGCCGTTCAAAAGAATCATCGGCTTCGGCCGGTCGTTCGTGAGAGGGCGCAAGCGTTTTCCGTCGCCTGCGGCAAGTACGAGAGCTTTCATAATTTCAAATGATAACGCGCCCGAGCTCGGGCGGGAACGCCGCGAAAAAGGAACGCTTGTTGCGGGGCCAGGATTCGAACCTGGGTCTGGAGGTTATGAGCCTCCCGAGGTACCACTCCTCCACCCCGCTATTGACTAGACGCTGCCTAGTGACAGATATCCTACCCGAAAAAACGCCGAGGGGCAACCGTTATATGAAATCGAATTCTTCAAACACCTGCTCGTAGAGCTTCAATACGCGGAATGCTTCGCGCTGCGTGAGTATGTAATCTGAAGACGGCGCGGAAATAAAATTCCTGATGCGGTGCGCCTCCCACGCGTTCGGCAATGTCACGAACGCGCCCTCCTGAACCGCCCGCAGCCTCTCGTGCGTATTCTGTCCCTGATAGCCGAGTTTCGCCAACAGTTCCCCGAGCATAATGTCGGCTTCCTGAACGCTCTCTTTCCACGCTTTAGGCTCCAAAGAAATCGTCCTGTCGAGAATCATCTGCCAGCGGCTTCTGACTTCGCGATGCATAACCGCTTTCGGTTTGAGTCCGCCGTACAATGCCAGTTCCTGATAGCGAATAAAAAGTATACCGAGCGCGGAGCCGATTATCATGAGAAAAAGGAGCGCCGAGAGCGTATAGGAAAGCGCGCTGAATATCGCCCAGATGATTCCCAAGACTCCCGTGAGTAAGGCGCCGACGAATGCAAACGCGTCGAACATGCCGCCCAAAGGCCCCGTATGCGCGCCTGCGTGAGTAGAACCGAAGAGCCATTCCCAAAAATTTGCGGGGCGCGCCGCACCGTCTATCGTCCCTGAAAGCGATGCGTTCGGCGTCGAAGTCGAAACGGCGGTGCATTTCCCGCCGAATAAGGAATACGCCACGCAGTAGAGGTACTGCAGGTTCAGGAATTTCAGGTATTCGTAGGTCGTCATGCCTCGTCAATCACGTCCCGAGCGACGGCAAATAGAGACGCCTCGGTCCGCTTCGGACTCATGAATTGTACGCCGACGGGAAGCCGCACGCCGTCCTGTTCCACTGTTCCTTTCGGAACGGAAATCGCGGGGATGCCGGTCAGGTTCGCAGGCGCGGCAAAAATGTCTTCAAGATACATGGAAACAGGGTCGCTCTTCTCGCCCAATTTGAACGCGGGACCGGGCGTCGTAGGCGTCGCAATAAATGAAACTTTTGAAAACGCGGCGGCAAGGTCTTTTGCAAGAACGCCCCGTAAAGCGGTCGCGCGGCGGTAGTACGCGTCGTAGTAGCCGGAATTCAGAACGTACGAGCCGAGAATGATGCGGCGGCGCGTTTCGGGACCGAACCCTTCGGCGCGCGACTTGGCATATTCTTCAAAAAGATTTTTTCCTTCAACCGACAATCCGTAACGCATGCCGTCTAAACGCGCGAGGTTTGTTGAAACCTCAGCCGGCATCACGAGGTAGTACGCGGCCAATCCGTACGGCGCCGACGGAAACTCGATATCGACGATTTCATATCCTTTCTTCGCCAATTCTTCAAGACGGAGCTCGAATTCGCGGCGCATGCCTTCCTGTGCGTCTTTCACGAACGCGCGCGGCACGCCGATAACTTTGCTCGAGACTTTCTGTTCTCCTTCATCAGGAAGCGTTGTACCGTCCATCGGGTCGTGCCCTTTGGTCGCATTGAATGTTTCCTCGACGTCCGCTACGCATCTGCCGAACGAACCGATTTGATCCAAGGAAGAACCCATTGCGATGAGGCCGGAGCGGGACACGGCACCGTATGTGGGCTTCAGTCCGACCAAGCCGCACAACGAGGCAGGCTGACGAATTGAACCGCACGTCTCGGAACCGAGCGCAATCGGAACCATGCGCGCTGCAACTGCCGCTGCGGAACCCCCCGAGGAGCCGCCGGGAACGCGCGTGTCGTCATGCGGATTCCGCGCAGGCCCGTATGCGGAATGTTCCGTGGAAGAGCCCATTGCGAATTCGTCCATGTTGGTGCGCCCCACAAGAACCGCGCCCACCGCTTTCAACTTGGCGGTGACGGTCGCATCGTAGGTCGCAACGTAATTCTCAAGAATTTTCGAGGCGGCCGACACTTTCTTGCCCTCAATCAGAATGTTGTCCTTGAACGCTATCGGAACGCCGGTCAAAGGATGCGCCGCATTCCCCTTCTCGCGTATAAGAAGATCGGCCCGCTCCGCATCCTCTAGCGCCGTATCAAACACTTCGAGAAATGCGTTCAGGCGCGGGTTCTCTTTTCCAATCTTTTCAAGTGACGCCTTCGTCGCGTCGACTGAGGAAAATTCTCCGGCACGGTAGCCCTTCGCGAGCTCTTTCGCTGTTAAATCGGTGAGTTCCATACTTACTGGAGTATTTTCTTGACCTTCAGGTAGTTGCCCTCCTTTCGCGGCGCCTGTGCAAGCAACGCGTCGGTAAACGCCCCTGTTTCGTGCGGCTCTCCGTCTTCACGCGTCACGTTCTCTATATCAAGATAGACGGAGCCTGCGGGCGTTTCCGGAAGTTCGACTTTCTGTATCGTATCGATATACGCGAGAATTGAAGTAAACTCGCCTTGAAGTTTTGCCACTTCTTCTTCAGTCAATTCGAGGCGCGAGAGCGCTGCAAGCTTTTTAACGTCGTCAGCAGAGACCATTTCGCTATGGTACCAAAAAACGCCCGATGTGCCGAGAGCGTTCAGTTTAGTGATGCACGGGAGCGTGTTCCGCGTCGCCGCCTCCATGATCGTCATGGCCGCCCGTCTCGTGCGGAGCATCGTGATGAACGTCATGATGTGCGGGTGCACCGCCGAAATTCGGATCAAGCGCGGCAAAGATAAAGGCGATAGGCGACATGCCTTGTTCCTGATGCTCCCCCTCGTGATTCTCAGCGGACATATTGCCTTGAGTTATACCGCTGTTGCGGACAACAATCAATATCGGGGTGTGCTCAGAGCAGTTTTACAAATTCATCTTCGTCCAAGAGAGTTACACCGAGCGCCTTTGCTTTATCGTATTTTGAGCCCGGCTCAGCGCCGAAGACGACGTAATCGGTCGATTTGGAGACCGAAGAAGAAACAGTCCCTCCGCGCGTCCGAATCTCGGCAGCCGCGTCCTCGCGCGAATAGTTTTTAAGAGAACCGGTAAGCACGAAGGTTTTTCCGGAAAATGCGCCGCGCGCTTTCGCTTCGCCTTTTTTGACGCGGACGTGTTTCAAAAGTTCATCAAGGATATGCGCATTCTCACGGTCTTTAAACCACTCGACTACTGAAGACGCTACGATGCCGCCCACTCCTTCAATTTCAGTAAGCGCCTCCTGAGACGCCGTCCGTACGCGCTCGAGAGTGGAAAAATGCGCCGCGATATCGCGCGCGGTTTCTTCTCCGACCTGCGGGATTGAAAGCGCAATGAGAAAACGCTCAAGCGGCACTTCGCGGCGCGAACGGATTGAGGCAATGAGATTCTTTGAAGAAAGCTCGGCAAATCCTTCGATTCCTTCAAGGTCCCCTTCGGTCAAAGTAAAGATGTCCGCCGCCGACGTTACCAGGCCTTCGTCGACCAAAACATCGAGCGTTTTCGGCCCCATTCCTTCAATATCGAGGGCGTGCTTCGACACAAAATGATGCAGGCGGCGGCGTTGCTCTACGGGACCGTTTTTATTTACGCATCGCCATGCGCTCATGCCGGGCACACGTTCAATCGATCCGTCTCCGCCGCACTCGGGCACCATTTTTGGAAATCGATACGGCTTTGCGTTTTTCGGACGCAGCTCCGGAACGACCTGCACCACTTCAGGAATTACATCGCCCGCGCGCTGTATGACGACGGTATCGCCGATTCGAACGTCCAGGCGCTGTATCTGGTCTTCGTTGTGCAGGGTCGCGCGCGACACGACGACGCCCGCAACGTTTACGGGACGCAAGTGCGCGACTGGTGTCAGAATGCCTGTTCTTCCAATTTGGAGGACGATATCTTCAACGACCGTCGTTACCTGCTCGGCGGGGAATTTAAACGCGACTGCGAAACGCGGCGCTTTGCCCGTGTATCCCAGCGCCTCCTGATGTTCCTTTTTGTTCACCTTTACGACAATGCCGTCTATGAGGTAATCGCACTCTTCCCTCTTCATCTGGGCCTGTTTCCAAAATGCGACAACCTCTTCCGCACTCGCCGCTTCCCGGTCTTCGGGATTCACTTTGAAACCCAAACCCGAAAGAAACTTAAGCTCCGCATATTGCGTATCTGGTATTTTTTCCGAACTTGCCGCGGCGTCGTAAATAAACGTATCGAGCTTGCGGGACGCTGCAATCTTCGGGTCAAGCTGGCGGATTGAGCCCGCGGCCGCGTTTCTGGGGTTCGCAAACGGCGGCTCATCGTCTTTCGCGCGGCTCTTGTTCAATGCAGCTAAGGCGCGCTTCCCCATCCACACCTCTCCTTCAACAACCACATCAATTGGCCGCTCCAGAATCAAAGGAACCGAATCAATCGTGCGGACGTTCATCGTCACATCTTCGCCGACGACGCCGTCGCCGCGCGTCGCCGCGGAAACCAACAGGCCTTTCTCATAGGTTAAAACGACCTTCAATCCGTCGATTTTCAGCTCGCACGTATACTCCGCGCGCGTATCGGCGCCGAAACGTTTCCGCACCTCTTTCTGTACCCGTTCGTCAAACTGCCTGAACTCTTCCTCAGAGAAAACATCATTGAAAGACCATTGCGGAATTGCATGGCGTATTTTTTTAAAACCGGGCAAGGGCTTTCCCGCAACGCGCTGCGTGGGAGAGTCGGGCGTTACCAAGGCCGGATATTTTGATTCGAGCTCCGATAGCTCGTGTTTCAACTCGTCCAAGGCGGACGCGGGAATTTCTTCCCTGTCTTCGACGTGGTACAGGTACCGATAGCGGTGTATCGCCTCACGCAATTTCTTTGCCCGTTCGCGCGCATCTTGAGGAATCGCCATAGAGGGCATTGTATAAAAAGCGCGCCCAAGGGGCTATGGCTAGTAGCTTACGCGGATGGCGCGTTCAAGCCTGATGGGGTTTGCAGCGTCGCACGTGTTGTAGCCGGAGGAGACGACCGTCGTGCGAACCGGATAGTATTGGCGGGTCACAGAAACGCTCGCGCACGGATTCGTTATCGCGGTTCCGTTTATGGGGAACGAGAAGACGGTCACCAGCTGTTCGCTTGCCGTCCCCGCTCCGGTCAGGGTGCGTCCGGCGGTAAGATCCACCGTTGACCCGCCGCAGGCCAAAGACGTCTGCGTCGAGGTCGTAGAGAACGCGTCCTGTTTCAGGTCCCAGTACAGCGCGCATTCAATCCCGGTATCCGCCGAGTAAAAGGAAAACTGGGATTCGCGGCCGGCTGAGGAGAGCGCGATTTCTTTCGAGACGATGCTGTAAATTGCCGAACCAAGAGCAATAAGCACGCTTGAGACGAGGACTGCCAAAAGCAAAGTAAACCCTCGCGAGACGCTCGGGTTTTCCGCACCGTCACTCGCTGCGGTGAAGCCTCTTTCTGTGCGATGAATGTTCTTCTTCATAATCTAAAGCCAGTTGAAGAGGTGTTCGGATAATTGGAACGAGCGGCTGATGCCCGCCGACACCCAGCTCACGGTAACTTTAACGTCGACTTCGTTTGCGGAAACTGATGTAATCCGAAGGGTGCGCGTAAATATCGACGCGTTTCCGGTTTGCATGTTGAAAAGCTTGTCCGATGTGCGCAACAAAAGCGGCGTACAGACGCCGGGCGCCGCGCCGGGACATGCCGCATGGGTGAAGTTCGGAAAATCAACCGCACAATTCGTGTTAGTGCAGGTATCGAGACCCGAGAGCCAGTTTGAGCCCGCAAGATAATTCTGGTCGCGCTTCGCCTGAATGTATTCGAGCGCTTCCTGGGCAAGATAAAACGCGGTTACCTGGTCGCGCGCGTAATATGCGGAACGCAAAGATTGCGCCGCAATCGACAACGGCCCCGCCAAAGACACCAAAAGAACCGACGTCGCGACAAACGTTTCTATAAGCGTGAACCCGCGTCGCGGGTTCACGCCGCCTTTTCTTCCCCCGCGAAGAAAAACGTTTGTACAAAAGACTAAGACTTGGCCAAGCGGCCCGGAGCGGTCTTTTGTACGAATGTTTTGATGAGTCTGCATATTAAATGTCGATGAGGCGCTGCACGACCGACGCTTGTACGGTAAACGTAGTCGTTCCGCCCGGAACCATGGCGGATCCCTGAATGCGCATGAGAACCCGCGGCTGTATGCCGTCCCCTGTCGGTGAGCCGATGACGTAGAAGTTGAAGGAATCAATCGATACCTCCGGCGCGGTCAATGCGACCCACGTTCCGTTTGCCCCGGAGGCGAGCGAACGCTCAAGCTGTTTTCCGTTCAGCCGGTACACGACCTGATCGTTTACGTTGGTGCGGTCTCCGCTCGCGGACTCAAACGCCAATAAAACGCCGCCGGTACTCGAACAATCCAAAGCCGAAGCCAGCACTGCAGGCGACGGAGGCGTGGCGGAGTTCGAACAGTAATAGGTCGTACCGACGCGTATCGAACGGGACATGGATTCAACCGCCGAGTTGAGGTTGTTCATAACGGAGTTGATGGCTTCCGCCCTGCGGTTCGTCTGAACCAGAGAGAGGAGGGAGCCGACGCCAATCAGCATGACAATTGCAAAAATCGACACCGCGACCATCATCTCTATTAACGTGAACGCGGGAACCGCATTCCTTATTTTCTCTTGATGCGCAGTAGACCGCTCATTCAAGACACTAAGACCGGGCAAGCGCCCTCGGAGCGGTGTCTGGAATGAGCGGTTTACGAAGTCGTACATATTACGGATTTGAGACGGCGACTTGTCCGGTCAAAGCGACGGTTATCGTGCGGGTTTCCCCTGAGGGAGACGCAACCTGAATTATCGCCTGCGAATACGGCGAATACTGATTCGAAGTGATGTTCGCGTCCGGCTCGGGGCGCAAGAAAACAACATCGAGATAATTTATCGACGGGGCCGTGCCCGTACCGTCGGAACAATTCTGCTGTCCGTTCGTACGGACGCCGCAGAATTTTTTCACCGTGTGCCCCTGCCCCACCGTATACGGCTTCACTATCGTATCGGTCGCGCTGTCGTATATCTTATTTTTGTTCAAATCGGCGAAAAGGATATAGTTCGTCGCCCCCGCGAAGTGAATGCCGTATC
>CAYZDT010000030.1:0-7277 GCA_964477415.1 uncultured Candidatus Saccharibacteria bacterium
TTCCTCTGCCCATGCTTCTTGTTCTGCTCCCATAAGCAAAAATTTAGCCTTTAACTATATTTAAAATTCTATCACATCGCCGTCTTTTACGACGTACTCTTTGCCTTCCGTTCGTACCCAGCCTTTTTCGCGGGCTTTGGCGTAGGAGCCCGCCTCGATAAGTTTATCGTAGGCAACTACTTCAGCGCGTATGAACTTTTCCTTGAAATCCGTATGAATCGCCTGCCCCGCCTCAGGTGCTGTTGCGTTTACTTTCACCGTCCATGCGCGTGTTTCCGTCTCGCCCGTCGTGAAATAGGTCATCAGTCCCAGAAGGCGGTACCCGCCGCGGATTAAATCATCGATGCCGTCGGAGAGGACGCCGAACTCGCGCCGAAGCGTTTCTTTTTCGTCCGCGGCGACATCGTTCAGTTCGCCCTCGATTGCCGCATCGACCGTCGTATACACCGCGCCCATATCATCCAAATATTCAACCAGCTTGTGATAGCGGTCGTCATTCATCTCATCGAGGTTGTGTCCACCCGCTTTTTTGTTGAGGACGTACATAATCGGCTTCATGGTGAGGAGCTGCAAACCGCGAATCGCGTGCTTTTCTTCGTCTGTAAATCCGGCGGACGAGGCGAGGCGCCCCGCAGACAGCACCGCATCCGCTTTCTGAAGCGCCGCCTGCTCCGCCAGAGCCGCTTTGTCTCCGCGTTTCGCGTCGCGCTCCACGCTTCCGAGACGTTTGGCTACCGTCTGCATGTCCGCAAGCACCAGTTCAAGATTGATGACTTCAATATCGCGGACGGGATCGATGCCGCCGTCGACATGCGTAATGTCCGCATCTTCGAATATGCGCACCACTTCCGCAATCGCGTCGGTCTCTCTAATGTGCTGCAAGAACTGGTTGCCCAAACCCTGACCTTCTGAAGCTCCTTTAACAAGTCCGGCAATGTCCACGAATTCGACGGCGGCGGGCACGGTTTTTGCAGACTGAGACATCTCAGTCAGAACTTTGAGGCGCGGGTCAGGCACCGCAACGACGCCAACCGCAGGGTCGATAGTGGCGAACGGGTAGTTGGCAATCAGTACCTCTTTTCGCGTAAGCGCTTTAAAAAGGGTTGATTTGCCGACGTTCGGCAGTCCGACGATACCTATTGAAAGCCCCATAAAGAGAGAATCATACTACAGGTTTACTGTAATTTGAAATTAAAGTAAAAAAGTGTTATAATTAAATAGTGAACGCATCCTCCGAACATGAAAGACCGCGCAAGAGAAAACGCGGCTTTTCCCGCACCATGGGATCAAAGCTCGCCGAAATTGCGCGCGCCCGCCAGCGTATGCACATTACGGGCATGCGGCAGGCGAACGAAATAACGATGAAACTGTTCTGCGTCAATTGCCCTAAAGTTCTGGGCGCATCTACGAGGCGCTACTTTGCGGCCGCCGACGGCAGAGGCGATTCGCAGGAAATCGAGCTCCTTGGAGTTAAGCCGGGAGCTGAACGTATCAATGATTGGGTATACGTGTGCCCCGACTGCGCGAAAGTTCCCGGACTGGTGGAGAAACTTAGAAACCCGGATACGGGCCACAACGAGGAGAACGAGCTAATTTCGACGACTTAAACGGCTTTTTTACCGAGATTCATCACCTTTCGAAGCCAAAGAGCCTTCAAATCCTCAGAGGCGCGCTCGGACGGATAAAACACGCTGACGTCGACCGGGCGCAGACCCGCGAATGCCAAGGTTGCGCGCGCCATTTCATTCGTAAATTCTCCAAAAAGAAACCATTGGAGTATCGGGCTTGTGTTTGCAAGAAGAATAATGCGCGCCCGCTTGCCTTTCAGATGCCCGTTCCAGCCGAGATTGTGCTTGTTCATGTTGAACGCAAATCCGGGAAGCCACGCGCGGTCAAAGAGGCCTTTCAAAAGAGCAGGCGTCGCGCACCACCAGTTCGGATAGATGACGACAAACGTATCGCACCATTTCACATTCGCTTGAAACGTTTTCAAATCCGGTTCCAATTCCTGAATCGTACGGTAACCGTTGTGAAGTATCGGATCGAATTTCATCTCCGGAAGATTCTGTCGGCGGACTTCATGGCCTGCCGAAAGCGCGCCCGCTTCGTACGCGTCCGCCATTTTTTTTGACAGGGTCTCCATGTCCGGATTCCCCATCAGGATGTATACCTTTTTCCGATTCATGGCTTCAGGAGGCGCTGCAATTCGTCTTTATGCGCCATCATGACCTGCATAATCGCGTTCTGCTGACTTACGCCGCTTTTGACTTTGGTTTCAATCTCCGCGAATATCTTTTTAAAGAAATCGGGGTTCGCTTCAAACGCTTTCATCACCCGCTCCCGCTGGTCTTGGGGCAGCGCCTTCAGCTGCGAGGCGATGATTTGCTTCATGAAAAAATTTCCGAACATGCGAGTATCGTAACACGCTGGCACGGGCGTTTTGCTGTGAAAAACGGCGTTTGTATGCTATTTTTTGAATACTTATATGCAGGAACATATCGCACGCGCACTAACCTTCCTACGCGGAGGCGCGCAATTCATTTTTAAAGGCATTCGTGAGCTCGCCATAATCGCGTGGGCGCATAAAATCGCATCCGCGGCGCTTATCGTTGCGGTTGTCGGCGTCCTCGTCGGACTCTCATACATCTTTAAAGAACCCGCCGAGGAGGCGCTGAACGCAAATCGCGAAGTGCGCCTGCTGTCGGTGTCGGATCTCTCTGCCCCTGAACCCGTTTCGTTGATCGGTGAAATCCGGTCCGTAAGCGAAGCCAACGTTGCACCCGATTCTTCGGGTTCGGTGTCCCGCGTCTACCGTACGCTGGGCGAATATGTCGGCGCGGGTTCCGTTATCGCCGAACTAAAAAACGATTCCCAGCGCGCGGGCGTAGCGCAGGCCGAAGCGGCGCTTGAAAAAGCCCGAAGCGGCGCGGCAATCAGCGGCATCAGCGTAAATACGGCGGAAAATTCTCTTTCCGCGGCGCTTGAATCCTCCCGCAATACCGTTGCGTCCGCATACGCGACCATAGACGACGCCGTTCATAAAAAAGCCGACGCGGCGTTCTCTAACGCAAACGGCGCAAATCCGATTTTCTTCGTTTCAACCTCGAACTCACAGGCAAAGCTTTCCGCGGAAAACAGCCGCCTCACCGTGCAGCCTATTCTCGAGCGCGAAGCCGCCGCTTCATCTGCTTCCCCGGCGACCGCCGATGCACTCTTGGACGAGCTTGAAATGCTCTCTGCGGAGGCCGAGAAAGTGCGCCTCTTTCTGACAAACGTCGTTGCCGCATTGAACGGCGCAATTGCGACCGGCTCCGTTACCGACTCCGCGATTGCGGGGTACCGTGCGGATGCATCCGCCGCCTTGTCGGCGGTCAACGGCCTTAAAAGTACGCTGACGTCCGCCGCCGAAAACCTCAAAGCCAAACGCGCCGCAGTTTTGATTGCGGAACAGAATCTTTCGGGCTCTACGGGTGAAAATGCGGATATAAAGGCGGCCGAAGCTAACCTTGCCGCGGCGCGCGCAAACCTGGAGAAGACGGTCATCCGCGCTCCGATTTCGGGAACGATTAACAAACTGGATCTTGATGTCGGTTCATTCGTAAACGCATCCGTTCCCGTCGTATATATAACGAATGCGAGGGGTCTTGAAGCGGTGGCGTATGTTTCCGAGCGCGACCTACCCGACATTGTTCAGGGCGCGCAGGTTACCGTTTCCGGTTCAATACAAGGAAAAGTATCGAGAATCGCCTCCGCGCTCGACCCGGTGACGAAAAAAGCGGAAATACGCATAGCCATTCCTCAGGATGCCGCGCTTGTCTCCGGTTCTTCGGCTTCCATATCTATCGCCCGCACAGTGAAGACCGTCGCGACAGACGAACTGTCAATTCCTCTCTCTGCTTTGAAGCTGACGCCTGAAGGTTCCGTCGTCTTTACCGTTGAAGCCGGCAAGGCCGTATCGCATCCGGTCATACTCGGCACTCTGCGCGGCTCCAAAGTCGACATTGAGTCCGGCATCACCTCCGATATGCGCATCATCGAAGATGCGCGCGGTTTGAAAGAGGGTCAAGAAGTAACGGTCCAAAATCCGTAATCCGCACCGGCTATGCCCGGTAACACAACTTGGTATTCGCACGTACACATCATGAAAAAAACATTCACCTTCGGTAAAAATATGGATAGTACTGATTATCAGCGAACGGTTTCCATGCGCGTGCGCAAGGAAACTATGCCAAGTTGAGTTAACCGGGTATGAAGGACTTCTGGAATTTCTTCATCGAGCGCACCCAGTTTACGACGCTCGTCATCATCGCACTCGTTGCGGCAGGCATTGCGGCAGTCTTTGCCATACCTAAGGAGAATGCGCCCGAAGTCACCATTCCGGTCGCCGTTATTCAGACGACGCTGCGCGGCGCTTCGGCTGCGGACACGGCTAAGCTCATTACGAAAGAAATCGAAAAAGAAGTCGGTACCGTCGAAAATCTGCACAAGCTGACGTCCACTTCGCGCGAGAGCGTGTCGATTGTATCCGCGGAATTTGAAGCGTCGGCGGATTTGGATAAGTCGATTCAGGACGTAAAAGACGCCGTTGACCGCGCAAAACCGAAGCTGCCGAGAGACGCGGACGAGCCGGTAGTTCTCCGTATTACCGCAAACGATCAGCCGATATTTATCGTCTCCCTGTCGGGCGGCCTTCCTCCGTCCGAGTTCGCCAAACTCGGCAAAGAAGTTCAGGACGAGCTTGAATCGGTTCAAGGCGTGTCGACCGTCGATATCGCCGGAACCCGCGATCGCGAGGCTTCCGTCGTGGTAAGAAAAGAGGCGCTTGAATCCTACGGTCTTTCCCTTTCCGACATAGTTGCAGCCTTATCGGCCTCAAATGCATCGCTGCCGGTCGGCACGATAACGGTTGACGATATCGAATACGCCATCGCCTTTAAGGGCGCCTTGGAGGACCCTGAAGAATTAAGCCAAGTTACGGTCGGCAGCGTGAACGGAAAACCGTTGTACCTGCGCGACGTCGCGGACATCGTAAACGGAATAGAAAAAGCGCACTCGATCTCGCGCACCTCAACCGAAGGCGAGCCCGCCGAGCCTGCAATTACCCTGTCGGTTCATAAAAAGGCGGGCGGCAACATTTTCGCGACGGCAAAAGCCGCCAAAGAGAAACTCAAGGAGCTCGAAGAAACAATTCTCAAAGGCATCAACGTCACGATTTCAATCGACCTCGGCGAAGAGGTGCAGGACAGCCTTTCGGAACTGACCTCGGTCGGCATGGAGACGATCGTTCTCGTCATGGTGTGTCTCGTCCTTACCATCGGCTGGAGAGAGTCGGTGGTCGCCGGCCTCTCAATTCCCCTCTCGTTCGTTATCGCCTTCATCGGACTTTTATATTCGGGAAACACGATTAACTTCGTATCGCTCTTTGCGCTGATTCTCGCAATCGGCATTCTGGTCGATTCGGGCATTGTGGTAACGGAAGCGATTCATACGCGCTTTAAAAAGTACGGGGACGCGGTTAAGGCGGCAAAAGAAACTATCCGCGAGTACGCCCGCCCCTTGACCGCAGGCACCATGACCACGGTCGCCATGTTTTTCCCCTTGTTTTTCATTTCGGGAATCGTCGGGCAGTACATACGCTCAATCCCCTTCACCATCATCACCGTTCTTATCGCTTCGATTTTCGTGGCGCTTGGCCTTGTGCCGCTGATTGCCATCCGCTTCACAAAGAAGAATCAGGAAATGACGAAGTTCGAGGCGATGCAGGAAGAATGGAATGAGAAAGCACAAATCTGGTACCGCTCCTTCCTCACGGGAGTCTTGAGAGACCGTAAGTTTCAGATCCGCTTTATGTGGGCAATGGCGGCGGCGTTTATTCTCGCGTTCATGCTTCCCGCGACCGGTCTCGTTAAGGTGCTCTTTTTCCCGCAGGACAACGCCGAGTATGCGTATCTTGAGATAGAGGCTAAACAAGGCACGCCGCTTGAGGAAACCGATTTATACGCGCGGACGGTGGAAGAGATGCTCTATAACAATCCACGCATCGAATCTTTCGTGACAACGGTCGGCGCCTCTTCCGCTTTCAGTCAGAGCCAGACTTCCGGTTCTAAGTACGCCAACATAACGATTAAGCTCGTTCCGAAAGAAGACCGCAAAACCACTTCGACAGAATTCACCGACGAATTACGCAAAAAAGTTTCCGTGTTCCATGAATTCGACGTTCATGCATACGAACCGCAGGGCGGCCCGCCATCGGGTGCGCCGGTTCTGATTACGTTCTCGGGCGAAAGCCTTGACGATTTGGAACGCTCGGTTGATACGGGCGAACGCATTCTCAAAGCGATTCCCGGAACGACCGAAGTCGCCACCTCAATCAAGGACGACGGAGCTGAGTTTGCACTCACCATCGACCGCGCGAAAGCGTCGGAACTCGGCCTTTCCCCCGTCGCAGTCGCCTCTACATTGAGAACGGCCGTCGCTGGGACAATCGCAACGACGATTAAAAAGGATGATGAGGATATCGACGTAGTTGTCTCAACTAACCTCAACTCCGAGTGGCAGGACCCTTCGGAAACAACGAGAGCGACTGTGGACGCGGTGTTGAACCTTCCCGTAAAAACCCCGCGCGGAACGGTGCTTCTCGGCTCCGTCGTATCTCCCGCGATTGAAAAATCAAACGCCGTCATCAGGCGCGAAGACCAGAAAAATATCGCAACGGTTTCAAGCTATACCGAAGGCGGCACGACCCCCGTCGAAGTATCCGCCGCGTTCCAAAAAGCGATGGAGAAAGAAGAGTTGCCGAAAGGCGTGTCGATGAAAATCGGCGGCGAAACCGAAGACGTGAATAAGTCATTCTCCGAGATGGGTCTTGCCTTCTTCGCCGGCCTCGTTTTGATGCTCGGCATACTCGTTCTGGAGTTCAACTCGTTCCGGTATTCCTTCTATCTCCTCATGCTTACGATACTTGCGCTCATCGGCGTCATGGGCGGCCTTGCCTTAACCGGTCAGCCGTTTTCATTCTCTTCACTCTTGGGCATCATCGCCTTGGCGGGCGTCATCATCAACCACGCCATCATTCTCGTCGATTCGATTATCGTCCGCATGAAGGACCCCCAAGGGAAATCCCTCGAAGAAGTGGTCGTGGACGGCGCCGCAAGCCGCCTCCGCCCTATCGTTCTTACGACTATTACGACCGTCATCGGCATGATTCCTCTTGCGGGCGCTTCCGCTCTGTGGGGGCCCCTGGCGTTTGCGATTATGTTCGGCCTCACCTTCGCGAT
>CAYZDT010000031.1:0-7139 GCA_964477415.1 uncultured Candidatus Saccharibacteria bacterium
AAAGAAATCTCATCCCGCACGTCGTATCTGCCGAATCCGTCCGATATGTTCGAAGGAAAAAATTCCTTCGACATTTACAGGCTCGGCTTATTGGAATGAAAAAACGCGGGCCGAAGGCCCGCGTTTTTAAAAGGGGAGGGACGGCTATTTGAGCGCCTCTTCTATCATCGCGGTCACAACCTCCAAAGGCTGCGCCCCTGCGATTTCGATATTCTTGCCTTTCTTGTCGATGAGAGTGTTGAACGGGGTGCCCTGACCGCCCGCGGCGACGGCGTCGTTAAATTCCTTCTGGATTTTTTCCTGATACTTCTCCGACTGATAGCACGTCTCGAACTTCGCGGTATCAACGCCGACTTTAGAGACCGTCGCGTCAAGTTTCGAGAAATCAAAGAACGTGTTTATCGGCGCTTCTTCTATAATCGCATCAAGGAAATTCCAGTATGCGGTGTTGCCGCCGATTTCCGCAACGCATTCCGCGGCGACGGCCAATTTCGGCGCGTTCGGATGCAGCTGCGCGAGAGGGAAGTTTCTCATGACCCACGCGACCTGGCCGCTCTGGCCGTATTTCTCCATGACCTGCTTCATCGTGGCGTGGAAGGCCTTGCAGAAGGGACATTCAAGGTCGGTGTATTCGACGATTTTAATCGGTGCGTTCGGGTTGCCGAGAATGTGCTCGGATGCCTGAACCTTCGGCACGTCTTTTCTGGCAGTTGAGCCCGTATTCTGGTTTCCCGCGGAAGGGACTCCGGAGCCGCCGAAATACACGGCTGCGGCGATTAAGGCGCCCGCGATAACGATAGCTGCGGGAACGCCGAGGTTCTGATGGTTCACGGTCGGTGCTTCTGTTTTTGTCTCTTCAGGCATATGTTTTTTATTATGATGATACGATAATACCACACATGGGAGATGCCATATCGTATACGATTCTCGGCCTCGTACAGGGGGCGACTGAATTCCTGCCGGTCTCGTCTTCGGGGCACCTTATTCTCGCGCGCGAGTTTTTAGGGATAACCCAGAACGGCCTTGCCGCGGACGCCGTTCTGCAGCTTGCAACCGCCCTGGCGGTCGTCGCGTACTTCTGGAACGATTTATGGCGCCTCGCGGGGGTTTTCTTCGCGAAGATATCGGGGAAGGACGTTTCGTCTGAAGACTGGAATACCGTTCTTGCGCTCATCGTCGGCACCGTGCCGGGAGTGCTTCTCGGGCTTCTTTTGGAGCATACGATGGATACGGTATTCCGCGATTCCCATCTGGTTGCCTACGCGCTTATCGCCGGCTCATTGGTAATGCTCACAGCAGAGTATGTTTATTCGAGGATTTCGGGAGACGACGGAAAGAAAAACGTCGGCCTCGCGGGCGGCCTTGTCGTCGGTATTTTTCAGGCGCTTGCCTTAGTGCCGGGCATGAGCCGTTCGGGCATGACGATTTCGGGCGGATTATTTTTAGGACTTTCGCGCGCCGCCGCCGCGCGGTTCGGGTTTCTCCTCGCGGTGCCGATTATCCTCGGTTCCGGCGCAAAAAAGTTTCTTGAACTTTCAGGAAGCGGCGAACTCGCTTCTTTGGGCATGCCGCTTTTGTGGGGAAGCGCTGTTGCGTTCGTCTCGGGATTTATCGCCATTCACTTCCTTCTCGGTTTTCTGAGAAACAACAAACTGACCGCGTTCGTGTGGTACAGGATCGCCTTGGCGGCGGTCATTCTTTTCTTTTTCTGAAATTTAGAAGGGAAGCGTATGGGTCATGGCGGCCTTTTCCGCCGTTTCCCATGCCGACGTATTCAAGGGAATATCACGCATCGTACCGAAGTCCGAGTAGCGCACTTTGCCGTTTTTCAATGCGTATTCGTAAATTTCCTTCGTTATCTTTACGTCCTCAAGGCAGTATTTTTTTACCTTTTCGTATTCGCCGTTATTCCACCACGTGATTGCGTCAAGCCCGTTGCCGATTTTCTTTTTTCCCAAGGTCGCCGCCGCGATTGAATCCAATTTGAGTCGCCTGCCGAGGACGTTTTTTATCTCCGCCAGAAGGTCGACGGAGCGGATTTTGGTCAAATCGCCCGCGTAGTACTTGTTCAATATCGGAATATCAAAATGGTCGGAGTTATAACCGATGACCATGTCGGCGCGCTCGAGAATCTGCCATAAATCGGGCAGTTCGGGAACGGTGAACGCGGTATAGGCGTCCGTTTCCGAGTCATGTATACCGACGACGGTAAGTTCCATCGCATCCGGATTGAACGCAAGACCCGTTGAAGAGGTCGTTTCGATGTCTAACGTGATGCGGCGCATTCGGCTCAGGGTAGCAGGTACGATGCGAGTTTGTCCACGGCAACTGCGGTCTCTTCCTGAGTCAGAAAATTCTTCACTTTCAGCTCGCCCGCGTTTTTTTCATTTTTTCCGTAGGACGCAAAATAAGTAATGCCTAATTTGAGCGCGGATTTGAGGTGGTCAGAACGATCCGCATGCTTCATGCCGAGAGCGACGTTCACTCCGCGTGCGCGCAGAGAATCGGCAAACTCAGAGGCGATTTCAGCGTCCTCGACTGATGCGGGCGCGAGATACAGGCGCGCGGTGGACGGCAGAGCCGGCAACAGGTTGTGCGTTCTAAGGAAATCGGCCGCCACCATATCTCCCATAGCAAATCCGACCGCCGGCACGTCTTCCGTGCCGTACTGGCCGACGAGTTTGTCGTATCTGCCGCCGCCGAACATCGAGCGCGTATTTTCGGGGCTGACATCGAACACTTCGAACACCAAGCCCGTGTAGTAGTCGAAGCCGCGGGCGATATTGGCGTCTATAACGGCGTTCGTAATGCCGCGCGCATTGAGCATTTCTTTTAATTCGGCAAAATAGGGGAACGAGGAAGGGTTTTCGAGAGCCGATAAAAGTTCGGCGGGCACGTCCGCACCTTTGTCTTTCGCGTCCAAAGCCCGCGTCATATCCTGTCGCTTCTCATTCGGCACGCCGAGCTTGTCGTATACGGAGTCCAGAAATTCGCGGTTGCCGATTTTAATCACGAAGTCGGAGTCTTTCGCGCCGAGCTCTTTAACCACGCGGTAGGCGACCGTAATCGCCTCAACATCCGCTTCGATTCCGGAGACGCCGAACAAATCCGCGTTTAACTGCCAGAACTCGCGCCCGCGCCCGCGCTGAGGGCGTTCATAGCGGAAGAAGTTTTGTATCGAGTACCAGCGCAAGGGATATCCCAATTCGCGCTTTTTCGCGGCAACCATTCTGGCGACCGTCGGCGTCATCTCGGGGCGCAAAGTGACGGAACGGTCGCCGCGGTCGATAAACGTATAGGTCTGCTCTTTTACGATTTCCTCGCTCGTCTTCGCGAGATACAGTTCCGTCGATTCGAGAATCGAGGCGTTCATTTCCTCGTATCCGAACGATTCGACGGCGCGGCGCATCGCGGCGAAGATGTGATTCTGCACGCGCTGATCCTCAGGGTAAAAGTCGCGCACGCCTTTGTAGGGTTCGATAGGCTTCATACGGCTAGTGGAACGAGATAGGCTGCGCGCCGAACACTTTCGATTTTTCCTCCAACGCGTCCCTGATAATCTGCACGACCTTGTTGGGACTTGCGACGTCGTTCATGGAGAATTCGCGCTGGGCGGCCGCGGTCTGCACCTGCACATGCCCGAAGTTAAGGACGTTCCCCAAAACGCCCGAAAGCTGGGCTTCGATGTCCTGAATGTGGTCGAGAGTCAGGAGCGTCGCGACGTTTCTGTGAAAGAGCCCGTTTTGGTCGATGTCGACGATGCGCCAGTTCGTAATCACCCAGATGTCGTAGTAGTAGTCCGTCCACTTCACAAAGAGGAGATTCCACATGAGGAGCGTCCAGAACGCGGCGAAAAAGAGGGCGACGCCGCCCGAAACGGCGGGGAAGCCCGATGCCTGCGCAAACGCCCAAAACATAGGAAGAATGAAAAAGGGAAGAAGAAAAAGAATTCCTATCCCGATAACGTCGCGAAACAAGACGAACCAGTGATGGCGAATCACCGCAACAACGCGCTCCTTATCCTTGAAATCGTGTATGCCGAACGGATTTACGTGTTGAACAGCCATATGAAAGTTAGATAGAGCCGATGCCCGCGAGCATGGCGCCCAAAAGGACCAGGACGCCTACCGAGTAGACGGGTGTTGCGATTAAAGCCAGCGGGTACATAAAGCCGTAGCGTATCCAGTGATACAAGAGGCCGAACGCAAAACCCGCTGTGATGATGAACGCGAACCAGAAGAATACCCACAAGATTACGGGTCCTCCCTGGGCTGCGAGCGTTGCCGCGGGAATCGCGGTATCCGTCATATGCGCCTTATTATGCCACGGATATGCGGAGTACGGAGTAGCGGATAACTCCGTATTGGTCAGGAAAAGATTCCGCTTTAAGCCCGTTTTGGCGCGCCGATTTCCCAATGCGCTCCGCCTGTTCGGGGCGGTGTTCGATATAGAGCGCCCCCTTTTCGGCCAAATGTGCTTTCGCACCGGCGATAGTTTTTTCGATAAGCGCAAAACCGTCGTCGTCAGCATAGAGCGCCTCGTGCGGTTCAAGCGCACGGACGGAGTCATCGACGTCATCCGCGTCTCTCGCAATATACGGAGGGTTCGCGAGTATGAAGTTATACCGCCCTTCGATCGCGCTATAGACGTCGGTTTGTAAGACACGGGAGCGCTCTTCGCCGACACCGTTTTCCTTAACGTTTTTCAAAATCACCGGCAGGTGCGCTTCGGCTATTTCTCCAAAATCGACGTGTGCCGACGGAACATGTTTGAGGACGGCGATGCCGACTGCGCCCGAGCCTGCAAACAGGTCAAGCACATGTGCGGAGGGAAGTTTTTTTATCTCTCTTATCGCTTTTTCCGTCCAGAACTCGGTTTCAGGGCGGGGAATCAAAGGATGCGAATCGAGGTAAATGGTGCAGTCTAAAAACGGCACAAAGCCTTTCGCATAGTCTTCCTGCGGGTCGGTCAACATTGCGAGGCTATTGAACCTGCAGGTCGAGTCCGGGAACTTCGTTTTGAATCACTTCCCACCCTTCGGGCACGTCGCACGGAGTCGGATATTCTACGATGTCGCCCGTCTCAGGATTGACTGCAGGCGTAATAACCTGCGCGCAAAATGCGCCCTGCGGAGCGGGTTCCAATACCTCTTGTTCATGCGGTTTATTCAGTCCCGCGAGCCATTCGTTCACTTGTTCGCCGAAATACTGATTCCCGAACCAGCCCAAAAGAAGAAAAACCAAAGCTATCGCGAGCCAGTGCGGACCGTGGTGCTTCATGCACCCAGTATAGCGCGTTTAACGGGAGCCGAATCGGCTGCCCAACTCGCCGTAGATGTCGTGCGATTGTTCGACGTATCTCCTTATGCGGTTTGAACAGTGCCGCGCATGCCCATTCTCCATATTCGCGTCGATATATTTCTTGAACGCCCTTTTTGCGTGCGACGGATTGTGGTGCGCGCTCGCAATAAACTGCAACAGGCTTTCGCGCATGCGGGGAGCGTTCGCGTGAAGGATTTCCATTCGGCGCGCCGCCGTCCGCCGTTCACTACGTATACTTACCAAAAGCCCCGCAAGGTTATAGACCGCAAAAAGATATGCCGCTTTGAACTGTTCCTCGGTCGCGGTCATATGAATGACCGAACCCGGGATGCGCAAGTCAGGTTCGGTTACCAAACGGTTCGTAATCGAGGCACCCTCGGGTCCGCCCGGGCCGTCATTGACCGCATGCGAAGTGAACTGAAGCCAGCCTGCGGAGAGCATTTCATCGAACAACGCCGGTACTGCGGCGGGGAATTGGTGGCCTCCGTTTGAAACCAAAAGTTCAAGGATGTCGACGTTTTCCTCGGCGCCGTTTTCCAAAGGCATGAGTTCGGTTGCCGCATACGCGAGAAGCATGCGCGCGTCGATTTTGCCCGCCAAGGTCCGTATGAGGCGGATGTCCTCGTCGTCGAGGCTGCCGTGGTGTTCGAGATTTTTTATCTCATCAAAATTCATCGACGCGTTGAGGCGCTCTATGACGGGCTGAAGATCATCGCATACGGACTCAAGCGTGTGACCCTGCGTGTCGCCGCTTTCGTGCGCGGCGGCGTATGCGCCTAAGTAGGCGTCTTCGCCGTTCTGGATGTTCGCGGCGCGGTCGGGCTGCCGCCTCTGAACGCGGTCTTTTTTCTTTTCCCACAAACGGCGCAAGATTTCGCGGAAGTTTATTTGAAGCGTTTCGGGGAGTATCGTCCCTTCGGCAACGCCGAGGTAGTAGGCGGTCAGACCCATGGCGCGAACGCCCGCGAGCCTCCCGGTTCTTACCGTGACGACTTCAGGCGCGGATTCGCGCGTTTCTCTTTGGGGTCGGGGAGTACGGACTTCGCGCAAAGGACGTTCTTCGGTGTCGTGCGCGTCACCGTTCCCCGTGTAGTAGTCAAAGCGGTTTTTTGCGACAGCGCCCAAAAGAATAGCGCCTGTAGCGCCTAATATAAAACGTCTGCCGTAGTGCCTCTCGCGTCTCATCGGTATTATAATTATGAATTATAAATGGATAAAAGTCAATATATCGGAAAAACAAAAAACCCGCGCTCGGAATGCGCGGGTTTTTAAATTCTTTGGCTTTGCCTAAAGAATTACCAAGACTGGCGTCCGCCGCCGAAACCGCCGCGTCCACCGCCGCGGTTACCGCCGCCGTTTTCCTGAGGACGAGCCTCGGAGACGCGGACCATGCGGCCGTCGACTTCTTTGCCGTCAACACCGGCTACGACTGCGTCAGCCTCTTCATCGGTCGACATTTCGACGAAACCGAAACCGCGTGAGCGGCCGGTCTCGCGGTCCATGATGACCTTAGCGGAGACGACGTTGCCGTACTGCTGTACAGCTGCTTTTAAGGAGTCATCGGTGGTCGCGTATGCGAGGCCGCCGAAGTAAAGCTTCTTTGCCATTTATTTTTTCTAGCCTAATTAATTGCGAGCTTGACCGGTGTCCTTTCCTCTAACGACGCCCTCCGTAGGCGTATCTTGTGGAGAAGTTACGTATCTTACTCTTGCCGCCCTTTATACCACTCTTTCCACTGTAAGGCAATCGGCGCAAGCGAGACGAGGATAATTATTCCGACAATCGGAAGGACGTACCGGTCGATGCCGGGTATAAGCG
>CAYZDT010000032.1:0-7135 GCA_964477415.1 uncultured Candidatus Saccharibacteria bacterium
TCGCTCCCGGATGCGCGGGGTCTTCTTTCAAAATGCGGCCCGAAAACCCGACAATGCGGCCCGATACGTCGAAAATCGGAAACATCACGCGTCCGCGGAAACGGTCGTACATTCGGCCTGCAGGCCTCAGTACTTCCTCGCTCTTCGCTTGGTCGTACATTTTTTTGTCGGCGCCTCCTTCGTCGGGACGCTTTACCAGTCCCGCTTTTTCAAGAATGCCTTCGGAAAAGCCTTTCGCGGTCAATTCCGTAAGAAGCGCCCTCCACTCCTCCGGCGCAAAGCCTAATTCCCACTCCTCTATCGTCCCTTCCTTCAGCCCGCGCGAAAAAAGATACGAACGCGCGGCGTCGTTCTTTTTCAATTCGCGCACGTAAAAATCTTTTGCGGCTTGAAGCGCTTTAAAGATGAGCTCTTTTTCGCCGTCGTCGCCCCGCTCATAAGACAAAGGCACGCCGGCTTTTTCCGCAAGAATCTTGAGAGCGCCTTTGAAATCGACGCCTTCCATTTCCTGCACGAAGGTAAACATGTCTCCGCCCTTCCCCGTCGAGAAGCAGTGATAGAGCCCGCGGTCGGGAGAGACGAAAAACGACGGCGTTTTTTCTTTCGTAAACGGCGACAGGCCTTTCCAATACTTCCCCGCCCGCGTCAGTTTCACGTATGGCGAGACCACGTCCTGAATGGACAGCTTTTCCTTTATCCGCTCGACGGTATCGCTCATAACGTAAATGATACTCCCGCCGTGAGGCGGGAGTATCGAAAAACTAAGCTATGTCGGAGATGCGCTCGCGCGCTTCGTCCTCGGCGAGAGCGGCCATTTTCTTCGCGCGCTCTTCCTGGAACTTGTTCACGATTTCGTACTTCTTGGAACCCTTGAAACCGGTACCCGCCGGAATCAGGCGGCCGATAATGACGTTTTCCTTGAGACCCGAGAGATTGTCGGTCGCACCTTTCAAGGCCGCCGAAATCAGCGTGCGGGTCGTGTGCTGGAAGGATGCCGCCGAGAGGAACGATCGTCTGTTCAGCGAAACCTCCGTGATGCCGAGAAGCAGGGGCTCGTATTTTGCCGCTTCTTTGCCGGAGGCTTCCAATTCCGCGTTCAGGCGGTTTATCGCGCCCATTTCCGCCATTTCGTTTCTCACGAGGCCCGTGTCGCCTGCTTCCTTAATCGAAACGCGGGAGAACATCTGGCGAATTATAACTTCCATGTGCTTATGGGACACCGACGCGCCTTGGAGGTCGTAAATCTTCGAGACTTCGTCAATCATGTATTCCTGAACGCGCGCGGGGCCGGCAAGCTCGAAGAGTTCGTCGAGATTTGCGGAACCGTCCGTAATCATGTCGCCCTTTTCAACTTTCGAGCCGACTTTGACCATCGCGACGCGACGGGAAGGAATTTCGTACTCAATCTTATCTTTTGATTTCGATGCGGCGTCGGGAAGAATGACGACGGTCTTCTTACCCGGTTCTTCAATGATGTCTGTTACCTCGCCCGAAACGTGCGAGAGTATCGCAGCCGCTTTCGGCGGACGCTTATCGAACAATTCCTCGACGCGCGGCAAGCCGTGCGTGATGTCGCCGCCAATTGTGGCGACGCCTCCGGTATGGAAGGTACGCATCGTAAGCTGCGTGCCCGGCTCTCCAATCGCCTGCGCGGCAATGGTGCCGACCGCCTCGCCGATATCGATGAGTTCGCGGGTCGCCAAATCCTGTCCGTAGCATTTCTGGCAGATGCCTTTCTCCGAAATACATGCCATGGGGCTTCGTACGGAAACTTCCGACACATCCGCGGCGGCTATCACCTTGGCTTCTTCAATCGTGAGGAGCGTGCCTTTCTTGAACGTTTTGCCTGCGGCCTCTACGTCCTTCGAGAGAACGCGTCCGACGATGAGTTTCGAGAGATCGGCTTCAATGCCCGACGGGCGGGCGCGGCGCACGATAATGCCCGCCTTCGCTCCGCAGTCGGCTTCGGTGACGACGATGTCCTGCGCGACATCGAACAAACGGCGCGTCAGGTAGCCCGCGTGCGCGGTCTTGAGTGCGGTGTCAGTAAGACCCTTTCTTGAGCCGTGAGTCGTCGTGAAGTATTCGGTCGGCGTCAGTCCCTCTTTCATTGAAGACGTTACGGGGAACGCAATGACCTCTCCCTTGGTATTGGTCACCAAGCCCTTCATACCTGCCATCTGCGAAAGCTGGCGGGCGGAACCTCGGGCGCCGGAGACGACCATGGTGTATACGGACGACGCGGTGTCGAGTGCGGGAAGAATTTCCTTCTCGATGTCGCCGATCGCCTTCTGCCAGATTTCAACCGTGAGGCGGAGTTTCTCGTCGGCGGTCAAAAGTCCCTGCTCGAACTGCTCCTGTATTTCCTGCGCTTCCTTTCTCGCCGCATCTACCATTTTCTTCTTGGCGGGCGGAATCGCAAGATCGTCGAAGGAGAACGAGACGCCCGACTTGGTCGCGAACTGGAAGCCGAAGTGCTTCAGCTTGTCCAAGATGCGCGGGGTTTCCTTCAAGCCGTAAATCTTGATGACGTCGTCGACCAATTTCGAGAGCTCTTTTTTCTTAACTTCGTGATTGATGAACGGATAGTCCTTCGGAAGGATTGAGTTGAACAAAAGGCGGCCGACGGTAGTTTCAATGCGTTCGCCTTTGAACGGCGCGTATTTCGGGTTCGTTGCGGTCGGTTCAACCTGAATCTTCGCGTGAATGCCGATATCGCCGAAGTCGTACGCGAGAATCGCGGCGTTCGGGCTTGCGAAATACTTGCCTTCGCCTTTTTCGCCCTTGATATCGCGGGTCATCCAGTAGACGCCTAAGGCGATGTCGAGCGGCTTCTCGAAGATGACGGGCTGGCCGGAACCCGGCTTCAGCACGTTTCTCGCCGCCGACATGATGTTTGCAGCCTCAAGCTGCGCCTCTTCCGACAACGGCACGTGGACGGCCATTTGGTCGCCGTCGAAGTCCGCGTTAAAGGCGGGGCACACCAAGGGGTGAAGCTGGATTGCGTTTCCTTCGATAAGGCGCGGGCGGAACGCCTGAATACCCTGGCGGTGCAGGGTCGGCGCGCGGTTCAGCATCACGTATTTGCCGTGAATCACCTCTTCAAGAATCGCCCACACTTCGGGAATGCCTTCTTCTATGAGACGGCCCGCACCGCGGATGTTGTGCGCCAATTCCCTCTCAAGGAGTTTCGATATAACGAACGGGCGGAAAAGTTCCAATGCCATTTTCTTGGGGAGTCCGCACTCGTCCAAGTCCAAATCAGGACCGACGACGATAACGGAGCGGCCGGAGTAGTCGACGCGCTTGCCGAGAAGGTTGAAGCGGAAGTAACCTTGCTTTGATTTCAGGTAGTCCGCCAAAGACTTCAACGGACGGCGCTGCGCCTGTGATTGCGCGGAGAATGCCGCGCCGCCGCGGCGGATGGTGTTGTCGAGGAGTGCGTCGACCGCTTCCTGCAGGATGCGTTTTTCGTTTCTCAAAATGACCTCCGGCGCCATAATGTCGCGGAGTTTCATGAGGCGGTTGTTGCGGTTTATCACGCGGCGGTACAGGTCGTTTACGTCGGATGTCGCGTGGCGGCCGGATTCAAGTGCGACCATAGGGCGCAAGGCCGGCGGCGTGACGGGGATGCGCGTAAGGAACATCCACTCGGGCCGTACGCCCGCGTGCGCCATCGAGCGCACCAGCGCGAGGCGCTTATTCAGTTTCTCGCGCTCAGCGGCGCCCGCCTTCTCTAGATTCGCTTCCAATTCCTTGGCAAGCTTGTCCAAGTCCACGGTCTTGAAGATGTTGTAGACCGCTTCCGCGCCGATGCCCGCCTCGAAGAACGTGCCGTATTTGACCGAGAAGCGGTGATATTCGATTTCGTCCAAGACGACGCCGGGCGCGATTTTTTCGATATCCGCCTTCGCGTTCTGCATCAAAGTTTTCAGTTCCGTCTGCGCCTTTTCATTTGAGACGGCTTTGACCTTCGTTTTATATTCGTTCTCAAGCTCTCTCAAAAGTTTGTCGCGCTCTTCGGTGTTCACCTTGGTGACGATGTAGCCCGCAAAGTAGACGACCTTTTCCGCGTCGGTTGCGGACACGCCCAGGATGAGGGCGATTCTCGACGGAACCGAACGCAAGAACCAGATGTGCGCAACCGGCGAGGCGAGCTCGATGTGGCCCATTCTCTCGCGGCGCACGATGGCGCGCGTCACTTCAACGCCGCATTTCTCGCACAAAATGCCGCGGAAACGCGGACCTTTGTATTTGCCGCAGTAACATTCGAAGTCGCGCTCGGGACCGAAAATACGCTCGTCGAACAAACCGTCCTTCTCCGAACGCTGCGTGCGGTAGTTGATGGTCTCGGGTTTTCTGATTTCGCCCCAGCTCCACTCGAGAATCCGCTCCGGGCTCGCTACCTTGAGCGCAATCCAGTCGAAGTGCGACGTATCAATGACTTTTCCTCTTTTCTGATCCATACAGGTTAGTTAGAGCGGGACTTCCGCGGATTAGTAATGGGTTCATCGGGATTATTTTTTCCGAGTATGACGTCCAATGACAAGCCGCGCAGGTGGTTCACCAAGACGTTAAACGCCGCCGGCGTGTGCGCATGTTCTATCGAGCGGCCTTTGACGATTGCATCGAATGCCGCGCTTCTTCCCTGAATATCGTCGGATTTAATCGTGAGCATTTCGCGAAGGGTGTAGGATGCGCCGTAACCGAGCAATGCCCACACTTCCATTTCTCCGAAGCGCTGGCCGCCGTTCTGCGCCTTGCCGCCGAGGGGCTGCTGCGTAATGAGGCTGTACGGATCGATCGAGCGCATGTGTATCTTGTCCTCCACCATGTGGTGCAATTTCAGAATGTACATGTAGCCAACCGCGATTTTCTGCGCGAACTTTTCTCCCGTGCGGCCGTCGTACAAGTCCATAGTGCCGGACTCCGAGTATCCCGCTTCAACCAATTCCTTGCGGATTTCGTCTTCGGTCGCTCCCGCAAACGGAGGAATGATGGCCTGGTAATCCAAGGTGTGCGCCGCGAGGCCCAAGTGCATTTCAAGAATCTGTCCGAGGTTCATGCGGGACGGCACGCCCAAAGGAGTCAAGATAACGTCAATCGGCTCGCCGTTTTCGTCGTACGGCATGTCTTCCGCAGGAAGAATGCGCGAGATGACGCCTTTGTTTCCGTGGCGGCCTGCCAATTTGTCGCCGACCGAAACGTTTCTGAGTTGCGCAACCGTGATGCAGATTTTCTTTATCGTGCCGGATTCGAGGTTATCGCCGCGCTCGCGCGAAAAGACCTGAACGCCGATGACGCGGCCGCGCTTGCCCCCTTCCATGCGGAGCGAGGTATCTTTCACGTCCTTTGCTTTGTCGCCGAAGATGGAACGCAAGAGGCGCTCTTCAGGCGTCAGCTGAGTCTCGCCTTTCGGCGTTACCTTTCCGACCAATATGTCGCCGGGGCGCACTTCCGCGCCGATTCTGACGACGCCCTCTTCGTCGAGATTTCGGAGTTTCGTTTCGGAAACGTTCGGTATGTCGGGGGTCGTGACTTCAGGACCGAGCTTGGTGTCGCGGACGGATACTTCGAACTCCTCTATATGTATCGTCGAGAATTTGCTCTGCTGCACGAGGCGCTCCGAAATAATGATGGCGTCTTCGTAGTTCGCGCCGGACCAGCTCATGAACGCCACGCGGACGTTCTGGCCGAGAGCCAGCTGGCCGCGGTCCGAAGAAGACGTGTCGGCCAAAAGGTCGCCGCGCTTCACTTTCTTGCCGAGGTCGACCGACGGACGGTGGTAGAAGGCGGAAAATTCGTTCGTCATCGAGAACGGTACGAGGCGGTATTCGTGCTTCTTGCCTTTGTCGTCGGTCACGACGATTTTCGATGCGTCTACCGCGGTAACGGTTCCCGCTTCATTCGCGTACAAAAGGCGCCCTGTGTCGCGCGCGGCCATCTCTTCGATGCCGGTTGCGACAATCGGCGCTTCGGGAACGACGCACGGCGTCGCCTGCTTCTGCATGTTCGAACCCATCAAGGCGCGGTTTGCGTCGTCGTTTTCGACGAACGGAATCATGGAGGTCGCAATAGAGAACATCTGGTTCGTCGCGATGTCGATGTATTTCACGTCGTCGCGATGGACCAAGGTCGGCTCGCCGTGCTGGCGGGTTTCGACGTATTCATCCGCAAGCTTCCGGTCGGCGGCCAAAGCGACTGCTGCGTGCGCAATCGGATGCTGCTCTTCCTCGAACGCGTTCAGGTACACGATATCTTCGGTGACTTTGCCGTTTACGACTTTCGCGTACGGAGTTTCAATGATGCCGAAGTCGTTGATGCGCGCGTAGGTAGCGAGGCGCAAGATAAGACCGATGTTCTGGCCTTCAGGAGTCTGAATCGGGCAGAGGCGGCCGTAGTGGGAGGTGTGCACGTCGCGCACCTCGAAGCCAGCGCGTTCGCGGGTGAGGCCGCCGGGACCCAATGCGGATACGGTGCGGAGGTTCTCAAGTTCGTCCAAAATGTTCTGCTGCGCGGCAAGCTGCGAAAGCTGGTTCGCGGTGAAAAATTCTTTGATTGCCGCAGCCAACGGGCGCGGGTTCACGAGTGCGGTCGGCAATTGCGTTTCGGCGTCAATCGTGGACATCTTGTCCTGAATGTTTCGCTTCATGCGGGAAAGGCCGACGCGGACGCGCGCCTCAAGGAGTTCCCCGACCTGGCGCACGCGGCGAAAACCCAGGTGGTCAATATCGTCGCCCTCGGCGCCCGGCGTGTTGTTGAGTTCGATGATGTGGGAAACAATCAGCACGAAGTCGTCCAAAGAAAGCGTGCGCTCTTCAAGCTCTTTCTTGTCCATCGAACGGTTGAAGCGCTGGTTGAAGCGGTGGCGGCCCGGATACGAAAGATCGTAGCGCTCGGAAGAGAAGATGCTCTTCACGTATTCGCGCGCCGTGTCCGGAGTCGCCAAATCGCCGTCACGGAGGCGGCGGTATATTTCGACGTATGCTTTCTCAACCGTATCTGCCGAATCCTTCTCTAATGACGCCTGAATAGCCGCTTTGCCGCCCGGAATGCGCTCGAAAAGGGTCAGCATGTCGCGGTCAAACGGCGCGCCCATGATGCGGAGCAAGGTCGTGACCGGGAATTTGCGCTT
>CAYZDT010000033.1:0-6933 GCA_964477415.1 uncultured Candidatus Saccharibacteria bacterium
CGGCATAGAGATATATACGGGTACGTACGCGGCCGCGTTCCGTAGAGGTGAGTATAAGACGGAACTTGCTTCATGTATTGAAACCGCGCATACGGCCCATAACCTCGGTTTAGCCGTGAACATCGGCCACGATTTGAACCTCGATAACATCCCTCCGCTCATTGGAGAGGCGCCGTTTATTGCAGAGGCGTCAATAGGTCATGAACTCACTGCCGATGCGCTTATGAACGGATTTCCGGAAACCGTACGCGCGTACGTCCGCGCGCTTGCCGTATGAAGCAGCCCTTAAAAAAATTTGACCTCTGGTACAAAAGAGCGCTTCGTACCGAGAAAGTGAACCCGCAGGCGGTCTCACTCGGCACGGCGTCGGCATCGGGGCGTCCGTCGGTGCGTACTGTATTTCTCAAGGGATATGACGAACGCGGTTTTATCTTCTACACCAATTACGCGAGCAGAAAAGGGAAAGAGCTCTCGGATAATCCGCAGGCGGCGCTGCTTTTTTACTGGAAGTCGCTCTCCCGCCAAGTACGCATCGTAGGTCGTTCGATGCGCGTCTCGAGAAAAGAATCCGAAGCGTATTTCCGCACGCGCTCGCGGGAGTCCCAGCTCGGTGCATGGGCGTCGGCGCAGAGCGCGGCTATTCCGCATCGCGCGGCGCTTTTGAAAAAAGTCGCCGCCTTTGAGAAACGTTTTAAAGGGAAGGAAGTGCCGCTCCCGCCTTCGTGGGGAGGAATATGCATCGTTCCTGCCGAAATTGAGTTTTGGCAGGAAGGCGCACACCGCCTCCACGACCGGATTGTTTATAGAAAAATAAAAGGGAAGTGGAAAGAAATCCGACTCGCGCCGTAGTTTCTCCACGCACAAAACAATAGATTGTTTTGTGCCGAGGGTGGGACTCGAACCCACACGATCAGTTACGATCTGGGGATTTTAAGTCCCCTATGTCTACCATTCCATCACCTCGGCAAGGCGCAATGAACAATGCAATGCTAGCATTTCCGCCTTTCGCGGGCGAGCTATGCTTGTTCGTGCGCGATTCCGGCGATTGTATCATTCTTGCGTACCGGCCCGCTTTTTTTAATCCAAAACACCGTTCCCGAACGGGGCGAACGACTCTCCGTCCGCCGCAATGTTCCGATTTCTTCGAATGTTCCGAGAAGTGCGCCGCGCCGCACATCGTCTCCCGCTGAAACGGAAGGAAAGAACATTCCGTCCCTCGCTGCCGCCGCTTCCGCGACTTTCCGGTACGTACGCGGAGAAGTTTCGCTGGATTGCATCGTGCCGTCCGTCATTCCTAACACGTTCGCGAGCATCTCTGCCCATGCAATGTGCCGCGCAATATCTTCCGCATCGCGTTCTCCTGCTTGTCCGGATTCAGCTAAGAGGTACGCTGTTCCGTTTCGGGCCAGCTCTTTCTTTTCCCGCGTGGGGTGCGAGTCCCATACCGCCCTCTCGGCTCCGCACGCGTCTAAGAACTTTTTTGTGACGGAATCCGCAGTGGGGGCGCCGGTTTTGAATCCCCACATGAATGGAACAAGGTATTCGTCCGAAGCTCCCCCGTGAAGGTCAAGCCAGGCGCTTGCTTCCCGGACGTATGTGCGGGAAAGCCAGTGCATGAGCGCGTCAGTCGCCGTTCCGTCCGGTTTTCCGGGGAATACGCGCTTGGGGTACTTTCCGTCAATCGGATTTGCCGAAACGCCCGCGTTAAATCCCGGTATGTTCACGACGGGAACGATAATGATGCGTCCGCGAAAAGCGGCTGCCCGGTACTTCGTTATAAGCCTATGCGCAGCTTCCATTCCGGCGTATTCGTCGCCGTCCATTCCTCCGGTAATAAGCAACGTCGGTCCGTTCGCGTTTCCGCAGATGTCAGCAACCTCTATGCGAAGCTCAAGGCCTGCACACTGCAGGGAAACGGTGCGCGCGCCGTCCATGCGCCGAATGGTATCACGTAGCAAAATGGTAAAATGGCGCACACATGGACGATACGCTCCTTGACCTTCGGGAAGATATAGAACTTCTTGCGGCTCTCGCCGCATCGGGCAAGGCTTCCGCCGAAGAAGCGCTGCGCGCAATTACACAGCACCCCGAACGGTATCCTTCGGAATCGGCGCGTCACGCCGCCGATTCCGTCGGACGTCTGGTTGAGTCGTTTGTTCGGGCGGGAGAGTCGCTGCGCAGTGCGAGAAATACCGCAGGGGCGGGCGGTTCCGCAGCGGCGGTAAAAAAAGAAGCAGCCGGTCTGCTTCGCGTTCTGTATGCCGAACTGGGCGCCGCCAGAGCTTCGCTTAACTGGCAGTCGCCGTCTTTTGCGCATTCGCTCTCGTCGCAGGCGGGGAGCGAGACGGGGAGTATTGTTGCGTCGCGCAATGATTACAAACGCGACGGACACGCCGATGACGAAGCGTACGCGCGCGCGTTCGTGCGCGAATATGTCGACCACGGCCTGCACTCAGCGCCGAAAGCGTATCTTACTTCAAGCGGCATGGCGGCGGTTTCGACGGTGTTGCAGTTTCTTTCAGGCAGTATGACCAAAGAGGACCGCGTCGTTGCCGGAATTGGAACGTACTTCCAGAATAAGTGGGTTCTTGAAAACATGTTCCCTGGCCGCGTCGACTACGTCGATGAAAGCGATACCTCCGCGGTTCTTACGGCACTAGCGTCCCAAAAGCCGGCGCTCGCTTTTTTTGATTCGCTGTCGGGCGCGTCATCTCTTACGATTCCCGATATGCACGCGATTATGCAGGGCGCTTCGCGCCTCGCGTCGCCTCCGATTTTTGTCATTGATAATACGGTCATGTCGGTCGGTTTTCAGCCGCTCCCGCATCTCCCGCTCGTCGGTAAAAGACCGAAACTGTTCATGGTGGAAAGCCTATTGAAGTATCACGAATTCGGATTTGACCGCGTCGGAGCGGGAATTATTTGGACTCCCGATGATAAAAACGACGCGCTACTGACGGCGCGCATGCATTTCGGCACTATTATTCCCGACGCCTCCGCGCTGTCCTTGCCGATTCCAAACCGCCAATTATTCGATGCGCGCATGCGCCGCATAGACCGCAATGCACGCCGCATTGCCGCGCGTCTCGATTCCTTTGTGTCCGGTGCGGATACGCCGCTCCTCGCGGTCGTTCATCCTTCTCTTGCAAAAGGTTCGCATCGCGGCAGGATTCTCTCTCTGCCGTTTTTAGGACCTTTTATTACGCTTGAATTCAAATTGAATGAAGGGCATGTCGGGCGGTATGACGAATTCGTGGAAGCGTCACTCTGCGCCGCGCGCCGCGCCGGGGCCGATCTTATCGGCGGAACGAGTTTTGGATTTGATACGACGCGCGTATACGTTACGGCACGAAAGGCGACGGGCATCACGGAACCGTACGTGCGCATATCCGTCGGCACCGAAACCTTAGAGGAGACGGACATTCTGGCCGCGGTTTTTGAAGCGGCGCTCACGTCAATGCGCTAAAGCGGACCTTCGGCCTCGCTCAACGATGCGGAAAATGTTAGCATTCTCTCGTTACTCCGTATTCGGCCACGTGGCGAAGTGGTAACGCAGCGGTCTGCAAAACCGCGATGCGCGGGTTCAATTCCCGCCGTGGCCTCACTGTACTTCTTGTCCCATTTCAGGATCCGCCATGAATGACATGCGCGGTACGAAGTGGAGTTTAACCGTCTTTTTAACGAAACGGAGAAATTCTTCGTTTTGGCGCGAAAGGAAATCAACGACCGCCGCAGTGTCTTTCTGGGGAAAGACCGACACAAAAATAAGCGCGTGCTTTTCGTCGGGCATCGTGACCTTGGTCACGGTAATCAGAGATGTGCGATTCGACTCGCGGTTAATGAATTCCGCGGCTGCCGTATGTATCGCCGATATCAGGCGTTCATCTTTTATCATTCTGGGTGTGGCGCACTGACGCGATAGAGTCGCCTGCGATAATATCGGCCTTAGATTCTATCTGCGTGCCGAATTCCATGCCTTCAGGTACTGAAGACACGTCGGCGCGCTGCATCTGAAGGTTTGTGATTTTGCCGGGGCCAACTTCAACGCCGCGGCGGATAATCATGACTCGGTCGCCGACGGATAAGGTGCCTTCGGTGACGCGGCCTCCGACGACATGTTTTACGCCCTGAGAAGAGAAATTCTTGAGTATCTGGGCGACGCCCGCGTGCGAAACATCTTCAACTTTGGGCGCGAGCTTCTCAACCGTTTCTTTGAGCCAGTCGGCAAGTTCGTAAATAATCGCGCGCGTTTCAAGAAGTATGCGCTGGCGTTCCGCCAAGTCTTTTGCCGACGGTTCAACCTTGACGTTGAAGCCTGCGACCAAAGCGGGGGAGAAACCGATCAACGGCTTGATGTCGTTTTCCGAGACGGGACCGATGCCTTCCGCGACGACGACGATTTCCGCGGTTTCCGACTGTATTTTTGCGATTTCGTGGTGCAGGGCTTCCATAGAACCCGCGGTATCCGCCTTAAGGATGAGGCGGATTAAGAGCTTATCGCCGGTGTCGCGGATTTGTTTTTTCTCGCCGCCGGATTTTTCTTTCTTGACCGCTTCCTCGGCTTCTTTTTTAGTGCCGACCGCCGAAAGAAGGCTGCCCGCTTTCGGCTCTTCCGAGAATCCGGTGATGCGCGCGGGCTTACCGCACGAAATAGACGTTACCTTCTTTCCGGAAAAGTCCTCAATGATGCGCAAAGGAGCAAATGCCGAACCTGCGACCGCAAAGCCGCCGGTTTTGAGCGTTCCTTCTTTTACGATGACGGAAGCGGATATGCCCGTTTTCGGATCGCGCGATGATTCCAAAACGATTGCGGCAAGGGGAGCGTCACTGTTGCAGGTAACGTTGTGCAAATCAGCCGCGAGAACGATAAGGTCCAAAAGTTCGGAAACGCCCGTTCCGGTTTTCCCCGAGACGGCGGCAAACGGAATTTCGCCTCCCAAGCCTTCGAGGTAGATGCCTTCGCGCATGACCGATTCTTTCGCTCGCTCGATGTTCGACGTGTCTTTGTCGATTTTAGTGAACGCGACGATGTAGGGAATTCCCGCCGCCATAATCGCCTTGTGCGCTTCCAAGGTTTGGGGCTTTACGCCGTCGTCCGAGGCGACAATCAACACGGCGATATCCGCCGCTCCTCCCGCGCGCTCCCGCATTTTCTGGAACGCTTCGTGGCCCGGCGTGTCGATAAAGGTAATCATGCGTTCGCCCTCGGCGCCCTTATGGAGAACCTCATAGGAGGAGACGCGCTGCGTGATACCGCCCGTTTCTTTCGCGGCGACGGCTGATTTTCTGATGTAGTCCAAAAGCGTCGTCTTGCCGTGGTCAATGTGGCCGACGATTGCGACGACGGGCTGTGTGCAGATAGTGCCTGAAGACGCCATACGTCAAAGGAAAACACGAAAACGGCCCTTTTGCAAAAAGAGCCTTGTTTTTAAAGCTTGGAACGGGCTTCGTCTATCGCTCCTTTTTCTTCTTCGGATAGCTCGCGTTCCGATTGGAAGTTCTTCACTTCTTTTGCGTACACGCGGACGCCGTCCCGTGCGTGAATGCCTGAAAGCACGGTTCCGTTGCCTTTCTCATCGAGGAAGGCGGATGCGAAGCTTTGCTGGCCGCCCGCTCCCTGAAACGGGTCAAATCGTTTGACCGATACGCCCTGCACCGCTCTCAAGAGCCGGCGGTTCGCGTCCGCGAGAAGTTTTTCGGCGTTTAATGCGCGCGCTTCAAGTTTTTCGACGCGGGCAGAAAGCGCGCGGATAGTTCCCTCAAGGGATTTGCCGTCGCCGCCTTTTGTTAAAAGAGAAATTCTGCGCGAAAGGAGGCCGAGCGCAATCGCAACAAGAAACGAGAGAAAAATGACGAGCGCGGTTCCGGGATGCGCCGCGGTTCCTGAAAGGAAATCGTTAAACAGTCTTATCGCGGCATCCATAAATATGTTCAAAAGTATAACCCATATATAATGGCACGTAATGAACGGGAACAGGATTTATATGGACTGGGCGTCTTCAACGCTCGTTCATCCGAAAGTCGCGCGCGCAGTATATGCCGCGATGGAGGACTATTCGGGCAATCCGTCCGCGCCGCATGCGGAAGGCGTGCGCGCATCACGCGCCGTCCATGACGCGCGAACGGCAATCGCCCGCACGCTTGCGGTAAAACCAGAGGAGCTTTTATTTACCGGCGGCGGCACTGAAGCAAATAACATCGCCATACGCGGAGTCGTCGAAGCTTTGCACGCGCGCGGCATCGCGTACGAGAAGATGCATGCAGTCACGTCATCTACCGAACACGCATCGGTTCTCGAGGCGTTCGGTTTTCTGGAACGCCTCGGCGTCTCGGTTACGTATATCAATCCGCCGTTTGACGGCGTCGTGAGCGCGGATTCGGTGTTCGATGCTTTAAAACCGGAGACGGTCTTGGTTTCTTTAGCGCATGTAAATTCAGAAACGGGAGTTATCGCGCCTTTACCCGATATCGCTCGCGCAGTAATCCGCTTCCGCGAACGCGGACTCTCGCCGTTTTCGTCCGCGGTTCCCGAATTCGCGCTTCCGGTTTTGCACGCGGATGCGGCTCAGTCGCCGATGTATCTCGAGGCGGGGCCGCATGCGCTTCACGCGGATTTGGTCACGTACGACGCGCAGAAGCTCAGAGGGCCGAAAGGAGTCGGTATTTTGTACCGTGATTTTTCCGTCCCGCTTTCTGCGATTACCGGCGGCGGCACGCAGGAGAGGGGATTGCGCCCGGGCACTGAAAATGTTTCGGGCATCATCGGCGCTTCGGTTGCATTCGAATTGGCGCATGAGGGGCGCGCCGCACGCGAAAAACGCACGACAGAGCTGCGCGACATACTTATACGGGAAGTTGCGCGTGCGCTGCCCGAGGCGCGCCTCATAGGGCATCCGAAGCGTCGCATCGCAAACAACGCCTTTTTCGCGATTC
>CAYZDT010000034.1:0-6832 GCA_964477415.1 uncultured Candidatus Saccharibacteria bacterium
CAATTGAGTTCGCTCCCGACAGGAGGTTATTTTGTACCGACGTTTTGTTGTCGCCCGAGAGCGTCACGAACCATCCGGTCGAGTTGCTGGTATTTACGTTGACGGTTGAAGTGGCGAATTGCACCTGCCCCGGAGTAATCGACGTAAAGTTATTCGTCGTAACCGTTAGCGACAGAGAGCTCGAGTTTGCCAAGGTCGCCTCCGGATAAACGGAATACGCGAAATTCGTCGTAGAGCCCGCATTGGTGAGCCTGAAACAGTACGTACCTCCGTCGGTCGCGGCCGCAAGCGCAGTCACCGCGTATTCAAGCTCGACGAACGAATCGCTCGGTACCGACAGCGCAGAGACGGTCGAAGACGTATCTTTAACCCCTGCGTTTGACGATATGAACGTATGATTCTCATCGGTGACGCCGCCAGTTCCGTTCGCGATATTCGTCGTGTTGGCGCCATCGGTCAGGTTCGCGGTGTTCGACATATCCCAGTCCCCCGCGCCTGCGCCGACATCCGTCCAGCCGCTTGATGCGGCGCAGGTGCCGGACTTGGCGGCGTACTCGATTCTGAATTGCTGGGTCGAATAGGCAACCTGCGTTCCCCCTTCGTTTGAGACCGCAAAACGAATGCGCAGCGTCGTGCTTTTCGGAACGGACGACGTCGCGGTGTCCTGCGTTCCGCTTGTGCCGGACGTTGCGGTCGTCTCCGAGCCGTTGTCGTTTCTGAAGTGATAGTGTTTTTGGTCGTATGAGGGGGCGGGGCTTCTGAAAAGATTGTTCAAGATTCCGCCGTACAGGTTATAGGACGTTCCCGACGTTGAAGTGCCGACCGCGGTCTGTCCGCCGGAAGAGACCAGCCGGTATGACGTGGAAGTGCTGTAGCCCGAGTTTGCCGCGCCGCCCGAGAACGATTCTATCTGCTGCCGCACGAAATACGACGTGGAGGTCGCATCAAACGCGAGCACCGCGAGAGGCACCGCAAGCGCGCTGAGAGCGCACAAGGAAAGAAACCGCCGGATCATGGCCGCGATGATATAAGTTTCAGGACCGACGCGTCGCGGCCGATCTTTTCAAAAAAGAGGACTCTTGAACGCTCTAAGACCATCCAATTGTCGGGGCGCGTCAGCGGATTGTTGCGCTGAGCGATAAAGTTATTCGTCGACGTGTCACCGACGGAAACTTCCTGAAATGTATACGCGTTTACCAGGGTTATATGGCCGAATGTATACCCCCTTACTTCACCGAAAAAGACGTTCCCCGAGTCAAGATAAAACGCATACAGATCGTCTGAATACTGCGCCGTATAGAGGCGCGCTTCGCCGATAAGGCCCGGACCCCACATGAAAAGTGCAACGAGAAAAAGAACGAGAAATGCGATAACCGGCGTCCAGTTGCGTTGGACTCTTTGGTGCCTAGTAGGCATCGTGCCAGATACCGCGTTCTCCCTGGGAGGCATGAATTACATAATACCTCCCCGATTCCTGTAAGGGGAGCCCTGCGAGAGGGATTTCTTCGGAAAAACGCCCATCGATGCAGCGGGACGCGGAGTTATACCGCGCGTCCGCGGGACTTTCGCGGTAATCGGTCTCCTCCGCAAAAATAAGAATCGTGAAATACGTATCGTTGCAGGTTCCTTCGACATGCAAGGGCTCCATGCCGGATTGAAAGACGAATGTTTTAAAAGAAGACGGCGGCGGAAAATTCTTCAGTGCGGGGAGAGTCGCCTCGTTCTCCCGGATTTCGGCATCGATGACCGGTTCGCGATGCGCGGATTCCGATGCGCGCAATACGAAAAACGCGAGACCGGAAACGAATAAGATGCCCGCGAGAGCAAGTATCCTCCACTCGGGTTTATACGGCTTTCTCATTTACGGACCGTAAGCTCGACCATAATGTCGGAGACGGCGTTGAAGTAGTGGTTCTGCGCAAAGCGGCGCGCCTCTTCCGATTTCTGATTCCACGGCTCGTTAAAAAAGACGACCATATTCGTAATGTCGAAGTCGCACGTAATCGGGTAGTGATCAAGCTTATTCAACTCCCGCCACGATTTATTGAAATACTGCCACGTCGCCTCGGATAATGCGCGCACATGAGTCGGGTCCTGCCATGCGCGGATAGACGTATAGTACGGACCGATAATCGTCACTTTGGCGCCCGCTTCTCCGATACGCCATATCTCGTTCATGAATTTCATCAGGTCCTTGGTATGTTCCGCGTAGTGAGACACATGGAATTCCTCAATTGAATGGTCTTTAAACGGCCACGGGTACGTTTCAAGGTCGTGGACGATATCTACTCCTTCGCCCGGCGCGATATCAACGCCGGTGAAACCGGGGCGTTTATTCTGCCCGCATGCAAGGTCAAGCTTCATGCGGAATATTGTACACGGGTTCGGCTATATCGCGGAGCCTTCCTTCGGAAGCTTCGCAGCCAAAAGCTGAGCTATCGCCGCCCTCGCAATGCCGTCGGGCGTCCTTTGAACCGCCTCGCGCCACGGAAAGAATCTGACATCGTCAGCTTTCTTGAAATCGCCGAGAGACGCGACCGCGTATCCGCCCTCTTCCGCGAGCACGAGTTCGGCAAACGGAATCTGCATACCGAAGACGCGATTGCAGCCCTGACCCGTATCGGGATTTGATACGAAAAACGCGCGATCAGCGACCGAGTGCGGACCGGGAAGCATCTCCGCTTCGCGCAAAAGTCCCGTCTCTGCTTCGCTCGCGCGAACCTGCGCCTCCTCCACAGCTTCGTTCGGTTTTACAAAACCGCCGATTGCGTTAAACAGCGCGCCGCCTTCGATGTTCGCGCGCGCTTCCCGCACCAACGCAACCAGAAGCTCGTTTTCGGGCGTAAACGCGTACGGCACCGTCACCGCGCCGCCCGGATATTCAAACGTCCACGCATCGTACCCTTCCGGACGTTTACCGTACCTCAGAGTGCCGAACTTGGATTTCAACTCCAAAAAACGGACGTCGCGTATGACGCGGCTCAAACCCAGAAGTTTTGCGCGGACTTCGGCCGTCCATCCCTTTTTGTCGCCCTTTTCAAGGACTTTTATTTCAAAAGCCATGCGGCGAGTATACGCAAAGCCGGCACGGAACACAAACCGGAGGCTGCGTCAGTTATTTATGACGTATTCGTAAGCGGCCTTGGATATCTCAACCATAAATCTGTCGGCGGTCGCTTTGTCGGCGCCTTCGGAACCGAGGCACAGCAAGTAGTGGCGGTTCGGGGCGTATACGATGCCGCAGTCGGAATATGTTTGAGCATTCGCCTGCACGCCGCTTTTATGGGCGACGGCAATACCCGAGGGAACGCCCGCCACTATTTCTTCGTTGAAATTGGCGTTATCCAGATACTTCAGAATTTCCTGCGAATGCTCTAAGTCGACATATTTCGCGTTGTAGAGCGCGAGAAACATGTTGGAGAGCACTTTTAGGTTGATTGAAAAGTATTCGGGTTCGTCTCCGAATCCGGGGTAATTGTCCCACCCCATGAAGGTGTACACGTTCTGAAACGGGTCGGCATAGCCGATGTTTTCAAGCGCGTGAAGAATCGCGAATGTGGCGGTATTGTCCGATTGTTCAAGCATGATGCGCATCAGTTCGCGAATCGTATACGTATTTCCTTCTGCCTGCAGGTAAAAGTCGCCGAACTGGTCGTTCAAATCGGCCTCCTCTACGGTGTAGGTGTCGTCAAGAGCTATCTTCCCTTCCTCTACCGCCTTCATAACACTCATCGCGAGAGGCACTTTTATCGTAGAAGCGGCGGTAAAATATTCGCGTTCGTTGATGCCTGTCCACGAATCGTTATTCAGATACGCGAAATAGACGTATGTCTTCTGCGGATATTTCTTCTTGATTTCATAAAAGGTCTGCTTCAAGGGCTGAACGTTGATGATGTAGTGTTTGTTCAAGCCCGCCGTAACCGTGGGATTTATGAGCGGATACTCCCCCGGCTTGAAATCAATAACAAGATTGCCGTGAGCGCCGTCGGCGGGCTTATTGAACTGCGACCCCGCATAAAATCCGCCTGCCGTTACGGCGATAAGTGCAACAACGATTAGCACGTATCTCATAGTCTCTACCACACAATATCAGTCTGCGGATCGAGGTGCCCGACTTTTACTCTGGTATCGCAGGCGAATTTGTACCCGACTTTCCCCGCCCTCTCGAAAAAGTATAAATCCTGCGTATACACCTTAGCCCCCTGCCCCGGTATAAAATCGTTCAGCGTTTTGAACCACGGCTTTTCTATGCGCTCATCCTTAAACATATCCAGCTTCCACAGGTTGAAGCCCATGCCGAGGCCGTTCGCGGGCTGAACGGTATCGGGTTTCGGAATCTGCGGGATAAAGTTGAGCTCTTCTACCGCGGGGTCGCCGTAAATCATCGGCTGGCCGCCCTCGCCCTTCGTCCAATATAAGCCGCCGACGCAATCGTAGTCGTCCATGCTCTCGTACAGACGGATGAGGCCGTCGGGCGGGGGCAAGTTATCCTCTTCAATCGTCAGAACGTATTTCCACGTAGAAAGAACCGGGTTTGAAAGTATGAAGTTAAACGCCATGTTGTACGCCTCGCCCACCTCGTACCCGCGGAAAAATATCGGCCCGATGCATTTCTGATTCATCGGGCGGATAAGCCCCATCCAGCTTTGAACGACGCGGTCGGAGAGCATGCCGCGCGTGGGGCAAATAATGATTGTGGAGAGGTCGCGGTAGGTTTTCCCTTTCTCAAGGCGTTCCGCAGACGCCTGCAAATCGGCGTTATGAATGCCGAGGTTCAGATTTTCAATAACGATAGCGGGTTTCATAGGTTATGTGCTCATAAACGTCATAAACGGCAGCACGGTGCCCGTCTGCGCAACGCCCGAGATAAAGACGGACGACGGAAGTGCGGTGCCGCCGTAGCCTGCGGAGCCGGTGCTGGTATAGGGGCCGAAGGCGTAATACGGCGCGCGCAGGTTAAACACGGTCGTCTGCGCGGACGATGCGGAGCCGATGTTCGCGAGGCTCGCGTTTGAGATCATGACGTTTCCCGCGAGCGCGGCGGATTGCATGCCGATGTTCGCGCTTGAAGTCGATTCGCGCTTCAGGACGCCGAGCCAATACATACCCGGCGTAATGCTCATCGTATTTCCGAACTGCAAATCGACGCGCCGCAAAGCCGCTGAACCGAAGAACGAGTTTAACTGAGCGGTGGTCGACGCCGTAATCGTTCCGTAGCTGTAACCCGCGGTACCGGTCGCCGACGCAAACGAGACCGTACCCGAGACGCTGCTGTTGGTCATGGCGAACGAGAGAGAGTTACTTGAAATGAGCGACAGCGTACTTGCGTTGTTTGAAAAGAGCCCGAAGAAACTGCTGATAGTTTTCTGTCCCGAAATGGTAGACGTCGCGAAGCTTGAGAGCGAGAGTGCGACGCGCAAGGCGTTAAACTGCACGTTTGATACGACCGATATAGGGAAGAAAAACGCCGATGCGGTAGAGGTTCCCATGGCGCCCAAGGTTTGGGAACCGGTTGATGCGGGAAACTGCTGCGCGTAGGAGCTCAGCGTACCGGCGGCTCCGCCTGCGACTGAGGCGGTAATGGTGTTGCCGTTGATGCCGAAGGTGACGCCGTTTGAATTCGAGAACACGATAGTGCCCGTTACCGCGGGCGTGTCGGTGTTCGCGGTCAGCGCGGCAAGCGTCGTCGTTGCGGACGAGTTTGAAATCGCCTGAATCGTGCCGTTTTCGCACACGAGCGCCTTTGAAATCGCCGAGTTGTACCACACGGTGCCGGATGTGGTGCAGGACTGGCCGATGTAATCGTTCGTGTTTTTTACGTCGAGGCCCAGGAATTTGGGAGAGCCGCCGCCCACTCCCGTTCCGATTTGCACGCGGTTGTTAGTGTTGTCCGTAAAGAGAAGCGCGCTGTATACGTTTGCCGAACTTCTCGCATACCCGGTTGCGGCAATCTGCTGGCGGGGCGAAAGCGTTTCATAGGAGCCGCCCGTACACGTGCCTCCGGAAGCCGCGACGGAATACGCCTCGACATTCAGATACACGGTGTCGGAATCGTAGAAGTTGTAGGTCAAAGAATCCGCTTGGCCCACGAGCGCGGTAAACACGCCGTCGGTCGTGGTCGCCAACGTCACCGAAGGCGTGCCCGCAGGCCACAGCTTCGTGCCGCCAGAAGAGGCGTCATAAATCGAGAAACGGAAACAGTATTGCGTTCCCGTGCCTCCCAAAGGATTGCCTGATGTGTCCGTGAGCCTGCCCTCATAAGAGAGCATGGAAGAAACACCCGCCGCCGCGCGCGTCGTGTCGGGCCAGATGAAATGAGCCGCAAAAGAAATATAGACGATAACCGAAAGTATCGCCTCTATCGCGATGATGCTCCATAAAAGCCCGCGGCTTCTGGGGCGCTTCTGTATGCGTACGCCGTCGACTGATACCGTCATTGTGCGGTTGTGGGGCGAATTGCTTCCTTTAGGAAAAAGCAAGGCGGTCGGTTATCGCCCCCGCTTCAGTGTAACATCGCTCGAACTCGGCCTGCGACGCGGCGCCTCTGGGTAAAGGCTTATCAAACTCAATATTCGCCAAGACCTGTATCTCCAAGGGCGACACTTCTTTGAAAAAATACGTATCTCTCCTTTTGCCTTTCTCTTTTTCCGCCGTTATCTGCCAGCCGAAGTGCGTGATGTCTTCAATCGCATCGTCCTTCATGAACGCGCCGAGAATATTCCGCTGAGGAATGACCGCATCGTATTGGAACACGATATCGTAGTTGAATCCGTAACGGATAAAAGCCGTCTTCGGATACAGTGCCGCGACAATACGCTCCATATATTCGCCG
>CAYZDT010000035.1:0-6726 GCA_964477415.1 uncultured Candidatus Saccharibacteria bacterium
AGTTATAGCCCAAGGAGAAGAAGGACAAGTTATTGGATTTTCTGGTCAGCTTGATCTCTACTGCCTGGCCCACACTTATAGGAGGCGTCTTCGCTGTCTCAGCAGCGCACTGGCTTGCCGTGAAGTTTATCCGCCTTTCCTACCATGTCATCAGAAACGGAGTAGTAAGTTTTCTTTGCGGCATTTTTTCATTCTTGCCGCTTTCTGTACTCTTCTTTACGACAATTTCCAGCATTATTCTTGGAGTAATTACATCTGGTCCCGAAGCGTATGTATATATGCTTGGCGGGGCGTTTGCCTTACCTGTAGTTGGCGTTTTTGCCGTGATAGGGGTTTTCTTCTTTACTAAAGAAATACAAAAGGCAAAAACCAAATTTGAACAGTCAAGCCTGCCTACTTGGTGGGAGATATGTCTGTTTTCTTTCTTAGTTCTCTTTTTTCTTTTGGTGACTTTTTTCTCGAGTATATTTTTGTTTCTCTAAGACTAAGAGAGGAGTGTGTCGTCCAGAGACGAGCTACCACGGGAAGAGGAGGAAGTGGAGCGGATATTTGCGCTTCAGGGCGTGCCACATCTTTTTCTGTTCGGTCTTTACTTTGCGTTTGACCAATTCTTTTTCAAGCGCTTTCACGGCGTCTTCGTATCCCGGCATCTGGTCTTCAAGCCACTTTTTGACGTGCTGAATGGTGACGGGTCCCACGCGCAAGTCGGATTGAATGGCGCGAGTCGAATCGCCAGCCAATAGGCGGCGGGCAATCACGATGCGGCGGCCGAGCATAATGCGTTCGGAGGAGGTGAGCAAATCACGCAAGAAAAGCTTCATCGCGGCGCGCCCTTTGACCGCGCCCGCAGCCGTGTAGAGGGAATCCAGCGCTTCAATGAACTGTTCTTTGGTGAGGTCGGACTGTCTGAACTTCATAACGGCTGAGTTTCTTAATATATGTAAGTGTTACTATATATAGTAGCACTATCTCTTCTATAATACGGGGCAATTACGGACGAAAAGCCCTGCCATTTACCCACACGGGACGCGGGCGAAAACGTGTACAATAGGGGCATGAAAAAACTCAAAGTTGCGATAAACGGCTTCGGCAGAATCGGCCGCGCATTTTTCAGAGAGGCGTATAAAAATCCGAACATAGAGGTGGTTGCGATAAACGATTTGGGTCCGGTCGACAATTTGGCATACCTTTTGAAATACGATTCCGTGTACCGCACCGCTCCGTTTTCAGTTGAAGCAAAGGAAGGCGCGCTCGTCGTCGACGGCAGGGAAGTAAAATTCCTTTCAGAGAAAGAGCCGACCGCATTGCCGTGGAAAGACATGGGCATAGACGTCGTCGTTGAATCAACGGGCGTCTTTAACGATTTTGAAAAGGCGAAAGTGCATATAACCGCGGGCGCAAAGCGCGTGGTTATTTCCGCGCCCGCGAAAGGCGACGGCGCGACCGTTTTGATGGGTCTCAATCAGGACATGCTCAAAACCTGCGAAGTTTCTTCAAACGCGTCCTGCACCACAAACTCCGCCTCACCTTTAATCGTAGTTCTCGACGAGAAAATCGGTATCGACTCCGCACTTTTGAATACCGTACATGCGTATACTGCGTCGCAGCTTATCGTTGACGGTATTTCGAAAAAAGACTGGAGAGGAGGGCGCGCGGGCGCGGCGAACATCATTCCGTCGTCTACCGGTGCGGCGGTTGCGGTGACGAAAGCGTACAAGCCCTTGGAAGGAAAATTTGACGGCATATCACTCCGCGTTCCCGTACCCGTGGGTTCGTGCGCCGATATCACATTCATCGCGAAGCGCGATACGAGCGTGGAAGAAGTGAACGACCTCTTGCGCGCGGCGGCAAAAGAAGAACGATGGAAGGGCGTATTTCGCGCATCCGACGACGAATTGGTTTCCTCAGACATCGTGGGCGACACCCATGCGGCGATTGCGGATTTGAAAATGACGCGCGTCGTGAATAAGCGCCTCGTAAAAGTATTGAGCTGGTATGACAACGAATACGGCTATACAGGTTCCCTCATCATGCACGTCTTGGAGGTCGGCAAATACCTTTAATATGAAAGTTGTTTTTGCCGCCGACCACGCAGGATATCCTCTCAAAGAAATACTCAAGCCCTACGTTGCGTCTCTCGGATACGAAGTCGAGGACGCGGGCGCGCACGAACTAAATAACAGCGACGATTACGTGCCGTTCATGAAAGCGGCGGCTGCAAAAGTATCCGCCGACCCCGAAAACACCCGCGCTATAACGATTGGCGCTTCAGGGCAGGGGGAAGCCTTGGTGCCGAACAGATATAAAGGAGTGCGCGCGATCGTGTATTACGGCCCCGCGGCGCATCCGCAGACTGATGCGGGCGGAAAAATTTTGGATATCATCGCGTCTTCCCGCGAGCACAACAATGCGAACGTGCTCTCGTTGGGCGCGCGGTTTTTGACTGAGGAAGAAGCGAAAGATGCGGTGAAGCGCTGGCTTGAGACGCCGTTTTCAGGCGAAGAGCGCCACGCGCGGAGGGTACGAATGATAGATGAATCATGATTGACGTCGTTCCGTCCCTGCCTGCCTCAAGCTTCGAGGAGCTTCGCGACAAAATCGGGAGAGTCGCGGGACTGGTAGATTCGTTTCAGATAGATATTTGCGACGGGGAATTCGTGAATTCGGTTTCGTGGCCGATGCATGCGGAAGACCGCGCGCAGTTTGAAAAGATAACGAGCGGTGCGGAACGATTGCCGCACGCAGACAAAATGGCGTTCGAGGTGCACTTCATGACGCACGAGCCGGAACGCTTGTTGCCCGAGTGGCTCAAGGCGGGCGTTATGCGCGCCCTTTTCCATATTGAAGCGCGGCACGACTGGGCGGAAATTCAGGAAGTCGGGAAAGACATAGAGCTCGGCATATCGCTCCTTATAGATACGCCGCTTGAGAGAATAGACGCGTATGCGGAGCGGATTTCCGTCGTCCAGCTTATGGGTATCGCGGAAATCGGCGTGCAGGGGCAACCCTTCGACGAGCGCGTACTTGAAAGGGTGAGGGAAGTGAAGAAGCGTTACCCCGATGTTATTATTGAAATCGACGGGGCGGTGAATCGCGAGACGGCTCCGCTTCTTGCGGAAGCGGGTGCAATGCGCCTCGCGCCCGGTTCCTACGTTTTGAAAAACGATAATCCGAAAGAAGCAATCGAATATCTGCGTTCTCTCTAATACATGACATACCACAGGAGTACTAAGAATTTTCTAAGGCCGGCAGCCTAACAAAATTATGTCGCACATCACCGAAGCGGAAATAAAAAATATCGAAGACAAAGCCCGTGAAATACGGGAGACGGTCATTCGTTCATTGGTGCAGGCCAAGAGCGGGCACACGGCGGGTTCTTTGGGCATGGCGGATATTTTCGCCTCGCTCTATTTTCATATTGCAAAACATGACCCCAAGAATACCGAGTGGGAGGGTCGCGATTACATCGTGCTTTCAAACGGCCACATTACGCCCGTCCGCTACGCCGCGATGGCGCATGCGGGATATTTCCCCGTTGAAGAATGCTTAACGCTTCGAAAACTCGGCAGCCGCCTTCAGGGCCACCCCGAGCGCGACATGCTGCCCGGCGTTGAATCGACTTCAGGCCCGTTGGGTTCGGGTACGTCCGAGGCGGCGGGAATGGCGTACGCGCTGAAGATGGACAAGAAGTCGAATCATGTGTGGTGCCTGACTTCAGACGGCGAACAGCAGGAAGGAAATACATGGGAGGGAGTCATGTTTGCGGGCAAATACAAGTTGGACAATCTGGCCGTCATCATGGACCGAAACTACATCCAGATTGAAGGTTCGACCGAGGACGTGATGCCTTTGGAACCGCTTGCCGACAAATACAAAGCGTTCGGCTGGCACGTGATTGAAATAAACGGCCACAACATCGAAGAAATCGTCGCGGCATGCGAAGAGGCGAAGACGGTCAAGGCGAAGCCGACCTTGATTCTTGCGGATACGACTCCCGGAAAGGGCGTTGCGGAAATCGAAGGCAACTACAAATGGCACGGTATGCCGCCGAAGCCCGAGCAAGAAGAGAGTTTCATAAAGCAAATCCGCGAAGCGGCGGGAATGAAATAAGTATGATAAATCCTGATGCAAAACTGGTAGATGGAATTTTCGAAGGAAAATTCGACAAGAAACCGACGCGTGACGGTTTGGGTAACGGCACGGTTGAAGCGGGGAAGTTGGACCCGAACGTCGTGGTTCTTTCGGCGGATTTGGGCGATTCGACACGCGCGGCGTGGTTTCAGAAAGCGTTTCCCGACCGGTTCATTGAAGTGGGTGTCGCGGAGCAGAACCTTGCAACCGTTGCGTCAGGCATGGCGCATCTCGGGAAAATTCCTTTTATCGCTTCCTACGCGGCGTTTTCTCCGGGGAGAAGTTGGGAGCAGATACGCACTACTGTCGCTTTGAACGACGTCCCCGTAAAAGTGTGCGGCATGCACGCGGGCATTCAGACCGGTCCCGACGGCGCGACGCACCAGATGCTTGAAGACATTGCGATGATGCGCGCGATGCCGAATATGATTGTTATTGTTCCGTCGGATGCGGAAGAAGGAAAGAAAGCGGTCATGGCGGCCGCGAAAAACGGCAAGCCTACGTATTTGCGTTTCGGCCGCGCAAACGAACCCGTACTCACGACGCCCGAAACGCCGTTTGAAGTCGGCAAAGCTTTGAAAGTGTGGGAATCAAAAGATCCGAAGGTAGCGATTCTGGTAACCGGTTCCTTGCTCTACCAAGCGCTGGTTGCGGCGAAAAGACTCGATGAAGCCGGTACCGGCTCAATTGTTCTTGATGTCCACACGGTAAAGCCCTTAGACCGCGAGGCGATTATAGGCGCAGCGAAGCAGGCGGGCGCAGTGGTTACAGTTGAGGAGCATCAGATAAACGGGGGTTTTGGCGGCGCAGTTGCGGAATTATTGGGCGAAGAGTACCCGACCCGCATGGTACGTCTCGGCATCCCGGACAAGTTCGGACAGTCGGGCGAGCCCGACGAGCTGGTGAATTTTTACGGCTTGAACGCGGACGGCGTCATACAGGCGGTCGAAAAAGTTCTGAAAAAATAAATGAGAATTTATATCGTTCGGCACGGAGAGACCCAGTCGAACGCCGAAAAAATACGGCAGTCGAGCGAAGGCTATCTCTCGAACGACGGAATTCAGGAAGCGCGCGCCGCGGCGTCGCGCCTCTCGTCTTTGAAGATAGATTCTATTTTCACGAGTTCCTACCCGCGGGCGAAGCAGACCGCGGATATTATCTCAGCTCTCGGCAAAGGCCTCCAAGTGCAGGTATCGGATTATCTGACCGAGGTGAAATTGCCGTCAGAGATCGTGGGGAAGCCCGTCGACGACCCAAAGTCCAAAAAAATCCTTTCGTGGCTCAAAGGTCACATCAGTCCGAAAGCGCGGTATTCGGACGAAGAAACCTATACCGAATACGTATCGCGCGCCCGCGCGGTTTTAGACCATATCGAGCACACGGGTTTTGAGAACACGGTCGTCGTGACGCACCATCGGTTCATTCATATTTTGGTTGCGGTCGTTATGCTCGGCGATGCACTCTCGCCGGAGTTGTTCGCGCGCATCCGCGACCATATCTACATCAGCAATACGGGCATAACCGTGATACAGAAAAATGAAGACAAGGACGGCGCGTGGCACATCCTTACCTTAAACGAGCATTCGCATCTCGATGAAGAGGGCAATCACGCCTGACTCTTCCCGAGTATCGATTCCAAATCGTCTTTTTTCAGAAGTCCCATCTGTGCGCCGACGCCCTGCACGACGTATGCGGAATTGACGGTGCCGCGCGTGATCGCATCTTTCAAAGGCATGCCCATCGTGAGATATGCCGCAGTCGTTGATGCCAACGCATCGCCCGCGCCCGTTCTGTTTACGGGAGGCTTCGGGTCGGGGAACATCGGCACGTGGAAGAACGATTCGTTTTCCAAAGCGTACACGCCGTTCGGACCGTCGGTTACAAGAACTATTTTGGGGCCTAAGGCCTGAAGCGCCCGCGCCAATTTTTCTATATCGTCGTCCTTACTCGAGAGAACCCGCTGCGCCTCTTCTTTGTTTAAGACGAGCATGTTTGCGCGGGCGTACAGTTTTTTCAGGCGTTCCTTGCCGATTTTCATCTGAAACGTGCCGGGCTGAAAGACGAGGAACATATTCGGATGCGCCTCCGCGTACGCCGCTATGGCATCGTGGTAGTCCTCGGTTCCTGACGCGAGCGAGGAGAGATACAGCGTTTTCGGTTCCGGCAAATCTTTCGGAAAGACGTACGGATATGCTTCATGCTTTACGAGAATCGTACGGTCCGCGCCGTAGGAGAGAACGTAGTGGTAATTTGTTTTCGCGCCGCCGTTTTTCTTCACGTACTTCGTCTCCAATTTCTGCTTCTTGAAATAATCGATAATTTTATTGCCGTTCTCGTCGGCGCCCACGTTCGAGACGAACGCCGTTTTGAGTCCGAGGCGGACCGCGGAAACGGCCGCGTTCGCGGCGTTTCCGACGCCGTAGACCACGGTCGATGATTCGAACGGTATTTTGTCCGCAAACCGCATGGTGATTGTGCAGTTTGCGTCGTTGATATCGCAGTGGACGGTGGCGTCTTTGAGTTTTATGAAGTCGTCGACGACCGTATCGCCGACCGCGATGAAGTCATATTTGTGCATGAGGTCATTGTACAATA
>CAYZDT010000036.1:0-6541 GCA_964477415.1 uncultured Candidatus Saccharibacteria bacterium
ATGGCGCGGGTCAAGTGGCGCGAAAGCATAACTTCAAGCGGAAGGTGTTCGGGAGTCTCTGAGGTCGCGTAGCCGACCATGATTCCCTGATCGCCCGCGCCGTCTATGTCGACGCCCGCCGCAATTTCGGGGCTCTGCTCGACGACGTTCACGTTGACGCCGATATTTTCTCCGTATCCGCACTCCTTATATACGTCCTGTGCGATTTTACGCATGTTGACGTACGTTTTCGTGGTCAATTCTCCCGTAATCGAAATAATTCCGTGCCCGCCCATCGTCTCAACTGCAGCGCGGGTTTTCGGGTCTTCAGTAAGGCACGCGTCCAAAATAGCGTCCGATATCTGGTCGCACACTTTGTCGGGGTGGCCGATAGCTACTGATTCTGCGGTTCGTACTTTTTGTTTGTGCATAATTTGCTTACATTAAAAAATCTTTCCTGCTACGGAAAGATATCGAAGACCGAGGTCATGAGATATCTTTCCCTTTCGGGCTGGACGTGGCACCGTTCGGTTTCTCCCGATGGTTGCCGTGCGGGTCATAGGACCAGTTCCCTCGCCGCACTCTTGATAATGGTGAACATGAATACTCTACCACGGCGGATGACCGCAGGAAACCGAATCGGGTATGATGCGGATATGCCCGGTAGCACAACTTGGAATTATCGTTCCTCGCGGGCGCGATATATAAGAGCAAAGAACCCTACAGCAGCAACGCGAGTATAATTTGCATATGTATACGAACGACTACTGCCGCAATTCCAAGTTGAGCTAACCGGGTATGTTCGGCCTGACCCCGAAAGAAGAAGCCCTTTTCAAAACGCTTTCGACGCCGATAAAGATACAGGATTATCTGGATCGCCTCCCCATGAACCATGAAAAGGGCGGCGAGACGCACATGTCCCCGCGGCGTGTAATAAAAGAAAAGAAGGCCCACTGCATCGAGGGCGCTCTCTTGGCGGCGGCGGTGCTGTGGTATCACGGCGAAGAACCTCTTTTGGTGGATTTGGTATCGCACTGGGAAGACGACGACCATGTGGTTGCCCTCTACAAAAAAAACGGCTACTGGGGCGCGATTTCAAAAACGAATCATCCGGGCTTGAGGTGGCGCGACCCGGTGTATAAAAACGTCCGCGAACTGGCCGTCTCGTATTTTCATGAATGGTTTTTTTATGCCGACGGAAAAAAGACGCTTAAAGAGTATTCAAAGCCGTTGAATCTTAAAAAACTCGGCACACGTTGGATTACATCCGAAAAAAACCTCTGGAGCATCGACACCGAGCTGAACGCAGCGCCGCACTTCCGCATATATCCGAAGGCGAACGCGCGCGCGATACGGAACGCGACCCCGATTGAGCGGCGCGCCGCCTCGACCGAGGAGTGGAGCGAACGCGACCCGCGAACCTAAACCCTCCCCATGCGGGCGGAAAACTGATACTATACAAATACATGGCGGACTTAGGTGAAAAGTGCGGCGTGTTCGGCGTCTACGGCAAAGGCATGGACGCTGCGCGCCTGACCTTCTTCGGCCTCTACGCACTCCAGCACCGCGGACAGGAATCATCCGGCATCGCAACCTCGGACGGCGAGAATATCTTCATTCATAAGAAGATGGGCCTCGTCGCTCAGGTATTTGCGGAAAAAGACATTCAGAAACTGCCCGGCCACATTGCGGTCGGGCATAATCGTTACTCGACCTCAAAGGGCTCTTCCGTTAAACACGCGCAGCCGACCTACGTAGAAGACGTAGGTCTTACGTTAGTGCACAACGGTAACCTGCCCTCAACCGAGCTTTTGGAAAAATTCCTCGCCTCAAAAAACGTCGTCTATAAATCTTTGTCCGATTCCGAAATGATTACCGAGGCTCTGGCGGTGTACCTCCGCGAGGGCGTGCACCTCGAAGACGCGGTGCAGAAAGTATTCCCGATGATGACGGGCGCATTCTCTATTCTCATCATGGACAAGCACAGCGTGATTGCGATACGCGACAGTTTCGGCGTGCGCCCGCTTTCAATCGGCACGTTAAACGGCGGGCACATATTCGCCTCGGAAACCTGTGCCTTCCACCCGATAGGCGCGAAATATCTCCGCGACGTCGAGCCGGGCGAGATGGTGATTGCAAACGAATCGGGTCTGCGCTCGGTCAAAGTAGCGTGGGGCCAGCAAAAGCTCGACATCTTCGAGTTCGTCTACTTCGCGCGCCCCGATTCAATGCTTCTCGGAAAATCCGTTTATTCCGTCCGCAGAAATTTCGGCAAGGAACTCGCCCGCGAGGTAAAAATAGATGCGGATGTCGTCATTCCCGTTCCTGAAACGTCGATTCCAATGGCTTTGGGGTACGCGGAAGAATCGGGCATACCGTTTGAAATGGGCATCATCAAAAACCGTTACATCCACCGCACCTTTATCCAGCCCGAACAGCACATCCGCGAGCAGGGCGTCAAAATCAAACTCACCCCCTTGCCCGAATTCATTCAGGGAAAGAAAGTTATCGTCATGGACGATTCAATCGTCCGCGGCACCACCTCGCGCCAAATCGTGCAGATGCTGTATGACGCCGGCGCGCGCGAAGTGCATTTCCTTGTCTCTTCTCCTCCGGTTCGCTATCCCGACTTCTACGGCATCGACACGCCCGACCAGAAAGATCTGATAGCGGCGAGAAAATCGGTAGAAGACATCCGCGAATATTTGGGCGCGACCTCAGTCCAGTATCTTTCGTTCGAAGGCATGATTCGCGCAACGGGATTACCGGGCGAAGTATTCTGCACGTCCTGTTTCTCCGGCGAGTATCCGATTGACATCAAAGAACGCGCGCGCGAAGTGCGGCGTCTCGAAGAAAGCAAACTTTTCTGAAAGTTGTGCACTCGCCTCCTCTTAACCCGCCGAAAGCGGGTCTATACTTTTGTGCATCATGGAATCGCGGAGATTCGTTCGGGCGCTTGCGGCGGGAGCTGCGCTTCTTTCGGCGGGCGCTTCAACTCCTGAACGATACGTGTTCGGCGGATGTACGCCCGAAGCCCTTATGCGCGCGGCGGATGCGCGTGCACGCGAGAGCGGTATACGAGTTGAGCTGGATAACGGCTGCACGGCGGAAGAATACCGGACGGTCCGTCTCATGCACTACATGCGCCACGACCACGGACGCGAAGTTATATCGCGCGAAGAGTATCTCCTTTCCGAAGCTGCGCGACGTGCCGAGACGCGCGAACAAAGCGCGTCAAACGAATGACTTGACAAAAGTGGTATAATTTGGTAAGATACCAATATATGCACGCAGCACTCATCATCCATGTATTAGGCATCGGCGCGATTCGCGGTGGACGCGCAATCGAAAAAGGCCTCGGCGAGCTTTTGAAGCTTACCTTCGGTACGACCGAGGGACGCGAGAATCGCGAAATCGCTCCCCGTTTGCACGAACAGGGTTCCAGAAAATAAATCTCGGCTTCCTGCCGAAATTTCTAAGACGGTCTCGTAATTGAGACCGTTTTTACGTTTACAAATTCCCGAATGCCCCACTTCCCCAACTCGCGCCCGTGACCGGACTCCTTGATGCCGCCGAACGGAATCCTGGGGTCGGATTTGGTCATCGCATTTATGAAAACGCCGCCTGCCTCAATCCGAGCGGCGACTTTCTTTGCGCGTTCAATGTCTTTACTCCATACGGACGAGGAAAGCCCGAACACCGTGTCGTTTGCAATTGCTACCGCTTCGTCTTCATCCTTTACTTTAATCACGGACGCCACGGGACCGAATATTTCCTCATCGTACGCGGGCATGCCTTTTTTCACGCCCGTCAAAATCGTCGGTACGTAAAACAATCCTTTCCCTTCCGGGCGCTTCCCGCCCGTTTCAAGCGTCGCGCCGAGTGCGACCGATTTTTCTACCTGCTCCGCGACGCCTTTCAAAATATGTTCCGCCGCAACGGGGCCAATCGAAGTCGCCGGATTCATTGGGTCCGCCGGAACGTATTTTTTAAACTCTTCCTTGAGGCGCGCGAGAAAATCCTCATAGACGCCCTCCTCAACGAGGAATCTCTTCGCCGCAATGCAGGTCTGCCCCGCATTCTGAAGGCGCGAAAGCGCCCCGACTTCCGCCGCTTTGGCGATGTCCGCGTCCGAGAGGACGATAAACGGGTCCGAGCCGCCGAGTTCAAGAACGACTTTCTTCAGATTTTTTCCGGCTTCCCCGCCGATGCCGACGCCCGCGCGCACGCTCCCCGTCAGTGTCACCGCGGCAACGCGCGCATCCGCTATGACGCTGTTTGATTGCTCAATCGATATGAAAAGGTTCTGAAAAACTCCTTCGGGGAATCCCGCTGTAAGGAACATTTTTTCAAGCATCTCCGCCGCCTGCGGCACGTTTGAGGCGTGCTTTAAAAGCCCGACGTTGCCTGCCATGAGGGCCGGCGCGGCAAAACGCATCACCTGCCAGAACGGATAATTCCACGGCATCACCGCATATATGACGCCAAGCGGCTCGAACCTGACTTCGCCCTCCAGACCGTCCGGAAACGGTTCGGGTGAAAGCATCGCCTCGGCGTTATCCGCATAGTATTCGGCGACCCATGCGCATTTCTCGGATTCCGCTATTGCGGCCGTTATGGGGCGCCCCATCTCAAGCGCGATAATCTTCCCGACCGTTTCTTTCTCCTCGCGGAATATCGCCGCCAGCTTCTTCAGTACTGCGGCGCGCTCCGCGAACGTTTTCTTCTTCCATTCCTTTTGCGCATCAGATGCCTTTGAAAGACGCGTCTCAATCTGCGCATCCGAGAGTCCCGCGTATTCTTTGAGTATTTCTTCGGTTGCGGGGTTCTTGGATATGAACATATTTTTTATTCCGGGCAGACTTTCGATGCCAAGCCTTTTGTCAGCACCTTGTCGTTCTCTCTATAGTCTATCGGCACTTCGATGAGATGCAAACCGCCTTCGGCGTGAGTTTTGCGCAATAACTCAGCGAGTTCCCCCGCTTTAGTTACCGTGTGCCCTTTCCCGCCGAAACTCTCCGCAAGTTTCTTGAAATCGGGATTCCCGAACGAGAGTCCGAAATCGCCGAACCCTTCCGCTTCCTGCTTCCACTTAATCATGCCGAACCCGTTGTCATTGATGATGAGAACCGTCAGATTCAAATTGAGACGCTTCGCGGTCTCCAGCTCTCCAAGACTCATCAAAAGCCCTCCGTCGCCGACGATGGCGACGACCTGCTTGTCGGGATTCAAAAGTTTCGCGGCCATCGCCGACGGCAACCCCGCGCCCATCGTCGCTAACGCGTTGTCCAAGAGAAGCGTGTTCGGATACGACACTTTGTGATTTCTCGCGAACCATATCTTGTACATGCCGTTGTCGAGAGCGAGTATCGCGTCCGCCGTCACGCCTTCCCCGACTTCCTTCACGATGCGCTGAGGAATGAGAGGAAAATCCGTCCGCGACGAATCTTCCATGATGCTTTTCTCTATTTCGTCTTTGACGCGGTAAAACGGCGCGAAATCCCAGTGCGTTTGAGGCGCGAGAAGCTCGGTTATCTGCCACGCGGCGTTTGCGATATCACCCACCACTTCCAAATCCGGAGCGTAAATATCATCTACCTGCGCCGAGGCGAAGTTTATGTGAATCACTTTCATTCCGGCTTTCGCGAAATACGGCGGCTTCTCGATAATGTCGTGCCCGAAGTTTACGATGAGGTCGGCCTTATCAATCGCGCAATGAAGATAGTCGTCCGCCGAGAGCGCCGCGGTGCCCAGGTACTGTTTATGATGCTCATCAACGACGCCTTTGCCCATTTGGGTGTTGAAAAAAGGAATGCCGGTCTTTTCAATCAACGCGGTCAGGGTGCGCGCCGTGCGTTTTCTGTTCGCGCCCGCGCCGATAAGAATGACCGGCCGCTTCGCCGCACGTATCATCGCTACCGCCTGTTCTATGGCTTTTTTCTCCGCCAAAGGGCGGCGTACCTGAATGACGGGAAATACTTTCCCCTCCGCCTCGCCCGCGGCGATGTCTTCCGGCAATTCGATATGCACCGCGCCGGGGCGCTCCTCCTCCGCCCTGCGGAACGCTTCGCGCACAACCGCAGGCGTCGCGGACGGATGTTTCACCTGCTTCGTGTATTTCGTAATAGGCAAAAACAAATCATTCGTATTGATGATTTGAAACGCGCCTTGGCGGCTCTTGGTGATTGGTTTCTGCCCCGTAATGAAAACGGCGGGCATGGCGCCTAATTGCGCGTACGCGACCGAGGTGACGAAATTGGTCGCGCCGGGACCCAAGGTTGAAAGCGCAACGCCCGCCTTACCGGTAAGCCTGCCGACGGTCGCCGCCATGAATCCCGCCGCCTGTTCGTGGCGGGTTGTAATGAATTTGATGTTTGAGTGGCGCAACGACTCCAAAAGATCGAGGTTTTCCTCGCCCGGAACCCCGAAAATGTATTTCACTCCCTCCTCTTCGAGGGCGACGACAAACAAATCCGAAGCCTTCATAGAGCGTGAGTATAGCCGAACGGCACGCTCTTGTCATCTTGCATTTTTTGTGTCGTTTTGACACATAAAAACCGCG
>CAYZDT010000037.1:0-6511 GCA_964477415.1 uncultured Candidatus Saccharibacteria bacterium
CGGACGGGTGTTCCGAACCTCTGAATTCTAGGGAAATCTCTTTGTGCGGAGAGGGAGGGATTCGAACCCTCGAGAAACTTTCGCCTCTGCCGGTTTTCGAAACCGGTGCTTTCGACCACTCAGCCACCTCTCCATTCCTCACGGAATCAAGCGATTCTAGCATTTTTACCTTTAAATGCTATATTTTGAGCTCCGGCCTCATCGTCTAACGGCTAGGACAGATCCCTTTCACGGATCAAATCGGGGTTCGATTCCCCGTGAGGTCACAAAAAGCAGTTGTATACTGTTCGGATGGCAGAAGACCAAGAAATGCCGCCGATGTTCGGCAAAAGCGGCATCCCTCATTATTACGGCGACAGCGTACGCTCAATGTTTATATCGGCGGCCGTTGTCTACGCTCTTTCCCTTCCCATCTGGGGCAACCTTCTTCCTTTCGATACCTCGACCGGCATCGGCGTCGTCATTGTTCTCGTACTCTTGGCAGGCTTGGTAAATCCGCGAAGCCTCATGCTGATGCTTGTAAACGCATTCGTGGCGGGCCTCGGCGTGTTCCTGCTGGAAGCGGCGGCAATTACTTTATACAAAACCGATTCGGTAATGCTCTTTTTCCTGCGCGAATTGTGCGCCATTCTTCTTCTCTTCGGTTTTTATTACAGCGTCCGTTCAGCCAGAAATATGATGGCGGGGAAAATAGGTGCCACACCTTCCCCCGACGAATTCACTAAAAAATAGCCCTCATGCGGAAGCTGATTATTTTCATCGCCATCCTGCTACTCCTGCTTCTGTTGCTTCTTCTGCTATTTTTATTCTTCCCCGGAGCAAAAGCACCCGTCGGCGAAATACCCGACCTTACGACCCCCGCCGGTCAGCGGACGGCTGTCGTTCCTGCCCCCGCACAAGCGCAATACGCGCCCGCAACGTTCGACAGTCCCGTCCCTGCTGCTCCGTTCGTGTTTAATTATCCCGTCGGAAACAATATCCATAATGAGACGAGCGTGACGGAAGAGTCGCAACCTCCCGTTATCCCGCCGTCAACGCCGACCACGTTTCCGAAGACTACACCCTCGCCCGCCGCTTCCTCGACACAGACGGTCCAGACTTCAACCACAACGCCTACGGAGCGCGTCAGATTCATCACGCAATACGGCTTTGACGGCGTGACGACTCCACGCGGGGCGGATTTTTGGCCTCCGCGCGGCGACGGCGTAATACGGATCGGCGGCTACCAGCACGCGGGAAGCGGGGGGCGGCCCGATTTTGAATTTGACCCGATGACGGGTGACGGCCGCTACGGTGACTACTATTTCAGCCTCGCGCAGGGCACTATCGTCGACTTCAGTACATCGCCCAGAGCCGGCGATCCCGACAACATGGTACTCTCGCAATCGCTCGGCATCATTATCGGAAGCCTTGTCGGACTTCCGGACATCGGACTCACCTTGGGAACCAGTATCGGCTCAAACCTTTTCCCCGGATTCCGCCTCTCGGACTTCGGTCTTTCGGTACAAAACGGCATCCCCTCTTTCGGCGACTTCAATCCGGGAGGGCTGCTAGGCAGCGACGCTGTCAGTTCGGTAACCGGAGTGGCGGGCCTCGGCGGCGGTACAAAATATTTCGGCGGTTTTGCGGTCGCGCTCCCCTGCACCTGTACCGAAGGAAACTTCTGGTGGTCAGTCAGCACTCCCGTTCAGTACATGGGAACGTATATCTATACGCCGACTTCAAGGCTGTATAAAAACTACGGATTCGTCGGCGCGTTCTGGGCGTTAGGCAGTTATCAGGAAGACAAGAGCGCCGACACGCAGTGCCTCATGTATGAAGGCGAAGACTGCCTGCCGCTTTCGGAGTCCGGTTTTTCAAAACTTCCCATCAAAGGAACGTTGAACTCGAGCCCCGGTACGGGAACCTCGGCAATTTAAATTGCTATTTCTACGGCGCCCTGCCGAATAACGACAGGCGTATCGCCGCGCGCATCAACAACCGTTGAGGGCAAGGATTCAGGCAGTTCGCCATCGTCAAATACATCGGTAATCCAACTCCCTTTGTCGCCAAATTGGGCAATAATATCCTGCGGTTTTTTGAGAGTCGCTTCTCCCGCCACATTGGCGGATGTTGCAGTAATAGGAACGCCCCATTCACGCACAATTTGAAGAGGAACGGGATGATTCGGAATACGTACACCAATAGTCCCCGTGCCTCCCGTTATCCGGTCAGGCAACATGCCTGGTTTTGAATCCAAAACAAGTGTCAGCTTTCCGGGAAGAAATTTTTCAATCAGGCGTTTTGCAAGAGGAGTAACAACGGAATACTTTTGTAGCATATCCACGTCCGCAACAACGATTGAAATCGGTTTTTTATCGTCGCGTCCCTTCAACTCCTGCAAACGCGAAACGGCCTCAGGGTCGGTTGCGTCGACCCCGAGGCCGTATACGGTATCGGTCGGATAGAGTGCGATTCTTTTACTCACGCGTATCGTTCAAAAGCGCGTCAACTTCCTGAGAATCGCGAAGCGCGGCTACTCTGCGGAAGACGCCCAAACGAGCTTCGACAGATGCGGTGCGGTCCTCGGAAAGAATCGCCTGCGCATCGACGGGAGTAACCGTATCTTTTGCAAGAACAACCTTTCGTTTATCAGGGAGCGGCATTCTGACTTCGCGCGACGCGACAAATCTTGTCTTTGCGACAATCTCTGCGGCGCTCGCCGCCTTGCCTCTCGCTTTCGTTACAAATATTTCGTCGCGGCGTTTCCCCGCGCGAGCGCGGCCTTGGCGAGTAAAATGCCTATCCCGCTCATCTTCCGCTTCGACATTTACGGCTACAAGCCCAAGCATGCTTTCCACTGCCCCTCTGCCGTCAACGGGCGTCTTGCCCGCGAGCCAATCTTCTGCTGTAAATCTGTCTTTTTTCATATGTTTATTTTAAACGTACGTTTTCATTGTAAGGAATTAGCGGTGCGGCGCAAGCCCGAAAACAGCTTGAAAAAAGAGGTTGAAAACGCTATGCTTTTCGGACCGCGCGGTTAGCTCAGTTGGTAGAGCATCCCCTTGACGTGGGGAGGGTCAGGAGTTCGAGTCTCTTACCGCGCACCCGAGAGAGGGTCGTGACGAAACTTCTTTCGGCATGACCGAACGAGGGTGCGTTGGCAGGCTTTGCCCGACGCGCACCTCATATTAAAAGCGTTCCCGCAGGGGGCGTTTTTCTGTCTATAGTGAAGTGATACTATATATAGTATCACTTACAGACAGGCGTATTTTAAACGGACACATGGAAATAGAAAAAGAGATTGAAGCGATACGCGAGAGGAACTCGCGCGTCGAGGAGGACAAAGCGTGGGAAGTGAGTATTGCCCGCAAAGCGGTTATCGCCGTCCTCACCTACGCCGTTACGGTTATCTTCTGCCTGAGCGCTTCAATCGAACGTCCGTTTATAACCGCAATCGTGCCGTCTCTCGCTTTCTTCCTCTCCACGCTTTCTCTACCGTGGCTCAAAAAGTTGTGGAAGAAAAGCCGCTCTAAATAGAGAGTAATCTTTCGCGATAAAACTTCAGCTCCTCTATTGAGCGGAGGATGTCTTCTTTTGCGCGATGCGCTTTTTCGCCTTTCATATTCTGCCACTCATCGTACAAAGCCGGCTTCCACCTTCGCGCCAATTCTTTCAGTGTCGATACGTCGATATTCCGGTAAAACAGAAAATCGTAGAGGCGGGGCGTCTGCGCTTTCAGAAACATTCTGTCCATATGTACGGAATTGCCGCAGAGGGGCGCCGTGCCCGCCTCTATTAGGGGTTCCAAAAACGCCAGCATTTCCTTCTCGGCTTCTTCAAGCGTCACGGAACTCGCGACTGATGCCTCCAATACGCCGCTCTTCTCGTGAAGCACTTTTACTTCCGGAGCGATGCGCTCAAACGCCTCGCGGTCGGCATGCACGGTAATTTCCTGCCCTTCGGCAATGACGTTCAAATCCTTGTCGGTTACGACGGCCGCAAGCTGAATAATGCGGTCGACGGCAACATCCGCTAAAGAAGTCATTTCAACGTCCATCCAGACCCACAGGTCGCTTCGTTTCATAACGCTTATAGTATAGCCAAAATATCCGAAATGGCACCGACCTGCCGCCACGCCGCCGCCCGCAATTCCGGCGTTCCCTCTCCCACTAAAATGCCGCGTCCTGTATGTTTGAACGCTTCGAGGTCATTCGAGGAATCCCCTACAAACGCAATCTCATGCGGTGCGGCGCCCGTCTTTTTTCCGAAATCGAGGAGCGCGTCGACTTTCGCCCGAAGTTCGTCCTCGTCTATCGGGAAGCGCATTCCGCCGTATGCGCCGTCTTCATGAAAATGCAGATATATATAGGAATATGCATGCGGTATTGAAAGCGCGCGGGCAACGGGCGCCACATACTCGCGGAATCCCGAGGAAATGACCGCGAGCGGACGCGCGGAAAGCGCGGCGACGGTTTCGGCGGCGCCGTCCAAAAACTGAAAGTCCGCGAGCACTCCTGATACCTCACCCTTGTGCGGCAAAGGCGACGCCGCTAAAAACGCGCGATCCAAGGACTGCATGCGTTCACGGAAACTGATATCGCCGCGCACGTATCGTTCCTGTTCTTTTCTGTTGTCGTCACGCGAAAGGCCGAACAGTTCATGCAAGGCATGCCACACTGATGAGCTAATCAGCGTCCCGTCGACGTCGAAAGCGACCGCTTTTATTTCAGTATTCATGAAAAAACCTCTAATGGTATAGTACGTCCTGAACGCAATTTGACACAATGAAGATACTCGCTATAGAAACCAGCTGCGACGAAACGGGTGTTGCCGTACTTGAAACGACCGGAGAGGCTGAAAACGCGGAAATAACCGTCCTCGGCAATGCACTCTACTCTCAGGCTGCCTTGCATGCCGAATACGGAGGCGTATATCCCAATCTCGCTAAGCGCGAACATCAAGCGAATTTGCCCGCGCTCACCTCCGCGGCTTTGAAAGAAGCAGGGCTTTTCAAGGAGGGTAACGGCATCGAGCCTATCCCCGAGACGGCATTCAAGAATGTGCGCGACCCCGAATTCAAAGCGGGTATCACGTCGTTTTTGGAATCATGCGAACCGCCCGCAATCGACCTTATTGCGGTAACGCGGGGGCCGGGACTTGAGCCTGCGCTGTGGACGGGCATCAACTTCGCGGTTGCGCTCTCAAAGACTTGGAAGATACCCATTATCGGCATCGACCACATGGAAGGCCACGCCGTTTCCGCCCTGCTCTCGCCGAAAGACCCCGAAAAAACCCGTTTCGAACTCATAAACCCTGCGTTGCCGATGATGGCGCTTCTGATTTCAGGAGGACATACGGAGTTTATCCTGATGAAAGATTGGTTCGCATACGAACACATCGGCTCGACCAAAGACGACGCCGTCGGAGAGGCGTTCGACAAAGTTGCTCGTCTTTTGGGACTTCAATATCCGGGCGGCCCTAAAGTCGCCGAGTTCGCCGCTCGTTCGCGCGGACGCGGAGAAAACAGCGTCGTATTCCCCCGCCCGATGGCTGACGACAATACATGCGATCTGTCGTTCTCGGGACTCAAGACCGCAGTTTTGTATAAGCTCAAAAAAATGCCCGAAATAAGCGAGTCGGATAAGGAACATATCGCGGAAGCATTTGAAAACGCCGCACGAGACGTTTTGACTTTGAAAGCCGAACGCGCGCTTTCAGCGAACCCTTCAAAATCTTTTGTTATCGCGGGCGGCGTATCCGCAAACGAAGAAATCCGCCGCTCGCTTACCGAGATGGCTGAACGCGAATTCCCCGGCCTTGCGCTCTATATGCCCGATAGTACCCTTACGGGCGATAATGCCGTCATGATAGGCGCCGCCGCGTATCTGCGTGCCATGCGCAAGCAAGCTGAAGAAGAAGCAGATCTTATAGAAGCGTCGGGCAGCAAACGAATTTTCGACTAATTTAGAGAACGAGTAGCGAACCCGGGCCGAAGAACTGTCCCAGAAATAGGAGCGCAATCATGAGGACGATAAGAATCACGCCGAGTGCGACGTTTTTAGGATGCTGGCGCTTTATTTCGATTCCTATCATAACCGCGAGTGCAAGAGCAATAACGGACGCGAGAACGAGATAAATGGTCTCGACGGCCGACTTAGGCGAGGTGACGATTTTCTGGACTAAAGTTTCCGACGCGGCGGAAGGTTCTATCGACAGAGGCGAAGCGGTCGCCACGTCGCTTTTAACCGCGATAAACGTATCGTCCTCTAGGATGACTTTCGGCGAAGGTTCATCAGCGGGAACAGGTTCTTCTTCCGGCACTACTTCCGCTTCAGCTCCTTTAACCGCAACGGGCGTTGACGAGGCTTGCGCAACCGGAGTCGTCGTGGCGCCGGACGCGGCAGGCGTCGTTGTGGCCTGCGTACTTTCGGTCTGCGTCGAAGAAAGAAAACCGGGGAACGCTTGTTTTACAGACGGTGCGCCGAACATCTGCACGACGAATACCGTCGGCTGCCCGTCATACACGCCC
>CAYZDT010000038.1:0-6501 GCA_964477415.1 uncultured Candidatus Saccharibacteria bacterium
CGCAATTCGCGGAAACGGGCGAATGTGCCCACGCCTCTCTCGGCTTTGTACTGCGATGTTGCGGTCCTTTCGGTGTCGTAAGCGATTCCCTCTAGTATTCCCGGCCGCACTGCGCGCGCGACTGCGGCGGGGAATTTATACAATTCAAAGTGTCCGAAGAGCTGGTAGTCCTGTTCACACCCGCGGCACAAAGGGCTGCCGGGCGCCGCCCACACTTTTTCGTGGTCGCCCAAATGATGTGCGCACCACTGCGGGCCTTCGAATTTCTGTTTCAGCTTGCCGAAGAAAACCTCGCGGCGCATTTTACGCGCGTTTATGGCCCATTCCTGATCCGGCGAAAAGTGTTTCATGCGCGTTTAATGTTCCCATTTAAAACCGACTAAAATATCTCCGTCCATCCTGCGCCCGGTAAGCGACACGCCGTCAGGAATTTGTATTCTGCCGTCCAAAACCTCTCCAAGCCGCGAGTTCAGATAGTCTTCTATGCGGTCGTCAAATTCGTCGTTCTGGGTATTTTCGTAGCCGTATCTGCGGTCGGCCCCCGGAGACGAGTTGAAATTATACGTACGGGTACCCGTAACTACAATGTCGGCATCCTGCCGCTCTTCTCTCGGAGCGTACATTTCCGCTTCAGCAAAAGCTTCTCGAGCGTTAAATCCGCGTGCAGGAGGAAGAATGAGCGCGTCTTCGGGCATAGTGAGCCGTACGCCGTCAATTGCGTATGCGTCGGATTCCGTCTGGGCATGGGCGGGTGCGGCGGCAAAGAGCGCGGCAAGGAAGAAGGCTCCTCTGAGCGCAGTACCCCAACGCGACGAATGCCTCTCGTAACTCATATTTGTATTATACCACAAATATTGAAAAAGAAAACTCCCCGCCGAAGCGGGGAGGGAAGGACATTAGGAGACTTTCTCGATGATGCGCTTGAACGCCTCGGGATGCTTCTCGGCGATTTCCGAGAGAACCTTGCGGTCGAGTTCGATCTTTGCTTTCTTCAGAGCACCCATGAAGGTGCTGTAGTTCTTGAAGCCGTTCTCGCGCAGCGCCGCGTTCATACGAGCAATGTGAAGCCCTCTCATCGTGCGCTTCTTCGCTTTTCTGTCGCGGAACGCGTATGCACCCGCATGCTTCAGCGCATCAAGCGCAGCTTTCTTTTTCTTGGAGCGTCCGAAGCGGTAGCCTTTCGCGGCCGACAGAATGTTTCTGCGGCGCTTCATTGCTTTTGCTCCTCCTTTGGTGCGTGCCATACGTAGTCGTTAAATAAGAGTTAATTACGAGCGGGGAAGGTAACGGGCGCGGTCCGCGTTGTTCATTGAAACGGAAGAAGCGCGCGCTTTACGCGTCTTTTCGGCGCGGGATTCCTTCGCGTTGAAGTGGTTCTGGCCTGCCTTGCGGGCGACCAATTTGCCTTTACGGGTGACGCGGAGGCGCTTGGTGAATGACTTGTTCGTTTTCATAAAATTATTTTTTCGCTTTGCCGGCCCGTTCTATGACCGTGGTGAATCCTTTGGGGCCCTTGGTGACCGGTTCGGCTATTTTGTACTCTTCGGGAACAAGGAGTACGAATCGGTTCAAACGCTCCTTTAAGAATGCCGGATCCATGTACTTGTACCGCCCTTTGAGGAACAGTTCAATGCGTACGCGGTGTCCTTCCTTGAGCCAGCCTGCGGCCTGTCTGGCCTTTCGCATGAGGTCGTTTTCGCCCGTTCCTACCTCGACTTGGATTGCCTTGGTTTCGGTGACGTGGGATTTCGCCTTTATTTCACGCTCTTTTTTCTGCTCAAGATACTGAAATTTACCATAATCCATGATTTTCGCAACGGGAGGCGTCGCCGAGGGCGATATCTCTATAAGGTCCGCATTTGCGGCTTTTGCGGCGGCGAGGGCGTCGGCCAAAGAGAGGACGCCGAGGGTGCCTCCTTCGTCGGATACGACGCGGAGTTCCTTGGCCCGTATTTCGTTATTGATGCGTGCGCGGGGTTTCAAGCGGATTTCTTTAGTCAGGTGAGTATAGCACAAAACGGCTGAAAATATAGGCGGAATAAAACGGAAGTTTTTTTGGATGTTGAACCCACAAGTCACTAAGTCTTTTGCTCGGAAGACTCACAAAAGTCTAAGTGCTCGCGGGCCCGCCTCGCCTGCCTACGGCATGGCTGCGGCCGTTTCAACACCCACGGACGCGAAGCAGTTCGCGTCCTCTATCTCCACAAAATAAAACCGCCTTTCGGCGGTTATTTTGTGGAGATGGGGGTGTTGAAACCCCGTCCAACGGACCACTTTGAAGCAATCTACGAACCGTAGTCATCTTTAGGGTTTTAGACCGTACGCTAAGAAAATGACGAAAGCGCGTACGGGCGAGCTCGTGAAGTTCGATTATCCGATGAGCAGTCGGCCAATCAGAGTCTGATGTTATGACACCTTACTTCGTATCAGACGGTCGGAAGTTCGGCGTTGTCCTGGTCTTAGACGAGGGCAAAAGCAGGCTGCATCGGAGATACACCTGCCTTAAACGTTTTGTTCACACGTTTGGTGCTCGAGATTTTAGGTGGTCTTGAGCAATCACCGGTTCGCATGCATTCAGCATGACCCGCTGTCGAATCGAATCATCCCCCGAAATAATCGGCATGCCGATTATTTCGGGGAAGGACAGCGTTTGTAGGGCCTCATTTCAAAATTTCATTTCTGCGCGAGCCGTATTTTTCTGCTGCGAACCCTAACGGCTCGCACTCATCGTACTTGCAGTACGTTTCGCGCTCCGCCGAGGATTCTCGCTACGAAAAATCCGTCTCCCGCTTTGCGAAAGCAAATTTTTCAATGAGCCCTAGTATTCGTTTTTCAAGGTGCGACGGAGGTCCCGTTTCGTATCGCGCTCTTTCAGCGTTTCGCGCTTGTCGTGCTTCTTCTTATGACGCGCGACCGCCACTTCAAGTTTCAGCCTCCGGTTTTTATTGTAGACCATAATCGGTAGAATTGTCAATCCTTTCTGCCCTTCGTAGCTTGATAGCTCCGCGATTTCTTTTTTATTGAGAAGCAGACGGCGTGAACGTTCGGGGTCGTAGGACTTGGGTACGTTCTTTTCCTGATAGGGAGTTACGGTTGCTCCGACGAGATACGCTTCGCCCGCGCGCACTACAACCCGCGCGCCGACCAATGACGCGGAGCCTCGCCGCAAGGACTTCACTTCCTGTCCGCTCAATTCCAAACCCGCTTCAAAGCGTTCAAGAAGCTCATACTCGATGCGGACTTTTTTGTTTTCGACGAGTGCTTGCATATCGTGCGGCGCGTTTTTTCGGTTTTCGCGCCGCGAGGTATATAATAGCGCGATGGAAGTTGATGCGCGCGCGCCGAAAAAGCCGGCAAAACAGGAAAAAAAGAATCCGTTGAAGTGGCTCCCCAAAGAGCTTCCGAAGCCTCCGAAGCAAGACATGTGGGGGAGTGCGGTTTCAACCTTCCTCGTCTTGCTGATTCTGTTGTCGCTGTATTCGTTTTTCTTCAGTCCGGCCGAAAAACCGAAAGAAATAACCGTTTCCGCTCTTGCCTCCGATATTCACGAGGGGCTCGTATCTTCCATTGTCGTAAAGGGCAACACTCTCGAGGTTTCCTACGAGGACGGAACGAAGAAGAAAGGAAAAAAAGAGACAGATACGGCTTTGTCGGAAACGCTCTCGAACTACGGCATCACATCAGCCGAACTTTCGAAAGTTTCGATTGAAGTGCAGGATGAAACCGGATTCCGCTATTGGTTCTTCTCTCTTGCGCCCATTATTCTCCCCCTGCTTCTTATCGGCGTCTTTATCTGGTTTTTGTCGCGGCAGGTGAAAGGCGCCGGCATGCAGGCGTTCACGTTCGGCCAGTCGAAGGCGCGCATGATCGACCCCGGAGATTTGAATCAGCGCGTTACATTCTCCGACGTCGCAGGCGCGAAAGAAGCGAAAGAAGAACTGACCGAGATAGTCGACTTTTTGAAGAATCCGAAAAAATTCCTCGATATCGGCGCGCGGATTCCGAAGGGCGTCCTTTTGATGGGCGCGCCCGGAACCGGCAAAACTCTTTTGGGCCGTGCGGTTGCGGGCGAGGCGGGTGTTCCGTTTTTCTCCATCTCAGGCTCGGAATTCGTTGAGATGTTCGTCGGCGTCGGCGCGTCCCGCGTACGCGATTTGTTCCACATGGCAAAACACGCCGCGCCCGCGATTATATTCGTCGATGAAATTGACGCAGTAGGCCGCGTCCGCGGTACGGGCGTCGGCGGCGGAAACGACGAGCGCGAGCAGACCTTGAATCAGATACTCGTCGAGATGGACGGCTTCGAGCCGAACGAGAAAGTCATCGTCATGGCGGCGACGAACCGTCCCGATGTTCTCGACCCGGCACTCTTGCGCCCCGGCCGCTTCGACCGCCGCGTCACGATTGACTTGCCTGACCGCGACGACCGCGAACAGATTTTGAAAGTTCATGCGCGGAAGAAACCGCTTGCGGAAGACGTGAATTTGCGGACGATTGCGGAACGCACCCCGGGATTTTCGGGCGCGGATTTGTATTCTTTGATGAACGAGGGTGCGATATTAGCCGCGCGCGAAAACAGAAAACAGGTATCGCAATTCGATCTTATTCGTTCGATTGAGAAAGTGATGCTCGGTCCCGAGAGGAAGAGCCACGTCTTGAATAAAAAGGAAAAAGAAATCACCGCGTACCATGAAGCGGGTCACGCGCTTGTAGCGTCAGTCCTGCCGTTTGCGGATCCGGTACACAAAATTTCAATCATCTCCCGAGGCCGCGCCGCGGGCTACACGCTGAAACTTCCTTTGGAAGACACGAAGATGCAGTCGAAGAAAGAATTCTTGGATGATATCGCGGTATCTTTGGGCGGCTACATTGCCGAGAAAGAAGTATTCGGCGATTTGACGACGGGCCCCTCGAACGATTTACAGGTTTTGACCGCACTCGCGAGAAACATGGTCGCCAAGTACGGCATGTCGGACGCAGTCGGCCCCATGGCGCTTGAAGGAGAGGGCGGCCGCGCGCTCTTCGGGCGCGGCGTTTCCGAAAATGAATACTCGGAGGAAGTGTCGGCGAAGATTGATGCGGAAGTGAAGAAAATAATCGACAACGCGTACGCCGAGGCGAAAGGCATTATCACCAAAGAGCGGAAACTTTTGGACGCGATAGCGAAGCGCCTGATTGAAGTCGAGACAATAGAGCGGGAAGAGTTTGAGCAGATCTTGGTCGCCCACGGCATCCAGCCGAAGGCGAAGAAAGATATTGAGCATCAGAAGTAGATATGCCTCGTGAGGTTTTCCGTACCGGTCGCGCTGAGCTGAGAAGGCTTGCGGAGGAATTTGGGTTAGATCCCGACAACCTTACAAAAGTGCAATTGCGCAGGCTTGAAACCGAACACAACAACCGGGCCTCGCGCCTTCATTTGCATAATACGGACTTGCGGCGTGCGGCTGCTTCCGAGGGCTTGAATCCCAACGACGTCTCGCGCGGCGATATCTCGCATCTCATGCATTCAGAGCGCAGGCGGTCGTCTAAAACGTAACCGTTCGCGTTTGACGCTCCGCGCGCGGAGGAGTACCGTTTATGTATGTCAGTCGAAGGAGCTTCGGCCCGTTTCGACGCCGTAGAGTTTAATCGGCTTCTGCTTGATATAGCTTCGGTTCCTGACCACGCCCACATACCTGACGAAGGTTTTTCGCACGGCGTTCAGCGCGCGGTGCGCCTCTTGGAACGCAGGAGCGGTTCTGAAAAAAGAAAACGGCATCCGCGATGCCGTTTAGAGCGAGTTCAACCTACTGTACGAAGTTAGAACCGGCCTGTCGCCCACATGTCAAAAGCTCACCTCCGCTCGCTTTTGCACGCAGGCCCCGACTCGTCTGTTTTCTGAAACAGAAAACATGACTCCGTCTCGGACCACGTTATAAAAATGCCGCGCAGGCGGCATCTTTTATTCATGGTCCGCCCTCTTGGACTCGAACCAAGGACCCCAGAGGTATAAGCTCTGTGCTCTAACCAACTGAGCTAAGGGCGGTGTACGCCAAACTATACAAGATTAGTCGGCGAAGGCGAAGTCGGGCACGGGCGTGAAGCTGTCCTCGGTTTTTATATCGTCGAGAGCGGGGATATTCACGACGGTCAGCTCGCCGCTTGCCGGCGCATCCTCCGCCGGACGCGTCTCTACTTTTCCGTCGGGAGGGAATATCTTCACTACGACCTCGTATTCGTCTTCCTGATTTTCTTCAACCATTCGCATGATTGATTCGAACGCGCTCCCGCTCAAAGTACCGCTTCTTGAAAGGGCGTTTGCTGCAGCGATAATGTGCGCTTCAACTTCGGCCATGACGCTTTTTGCATCTCCTGATGCTGAATCTATGTCGTGCCCGTGGTGCTCCATATTCGCGCGGTCGCCCGTCGTGCCGTTATGCCCGTCCGCATGGGGCGCCGCCGCCGACACAGGGTCGTATTTGTCGGTCACGGTCATGCCCAAATATTCCAATCCGTCGTCGG
>CAYZDT010000039.1:0-6369 GCA_964477415.1 uncultured Candidatus Saccharibacteria bacterium
AGGTTGTCGTACACAACCGCAACATCGGGCGCCTTGATTACTTTGAGAAGAAAATTCCACACTCCCTCGGCCCCTTCGTAATCGTTCACGCCGTGATAGAGAACGGCAAGCATAAACCAGTCGTCGGCGCGCGTATTGTCTTCTTTGAGGCGCGAGATAATGTCGCCTATCTTGCTCTCGACCGAAACTTTTACCGCCTCGGGAACTGACGCCCCGAATTGCGTCGTTCTGTTTAAGTCGGGAAGAATTGAATCGAAGGTCGCAGTATCGCTTAAGACTTCTATTTTGTAGTTGCCGTTGTCGATAACATTCGGCGTTGTAGTCGCTCCCCCGTCGGCGGCGATACCCGCTTCATTCGTTTTTTTAAACCAATATGCGCCGCCCGCTATTGCAATAACGACGATTGCGATAACGATGCCGAGAATGACGTTTCTGTTCATGCGCATATTTTATATGCAAAACGGAAAATACAAAAACCCCCGCTTTCGCGGGGGTTTTTGCTGCTGACCGAATTGTCAGCTCGTCTTTCGGTAATCCGAAGATTACTGAGAGCGGGTGTTCGTAAGGCCAGTTGACGGAAGTCCGGAGACGCCGTAACCGCCCGTCCAGTCCTGATCAGCACGAACCGGAGTGGTGGTGCTGTTCGGAGACCAGATGAAGTCGTTACCAAAGGCTGCAGTTGCCTGGCACAACGGGTTCGTTGTAGCCGCAGCAGGAGTAGCGCAGGTGGTGAACGAAGAGGCACCCTTCAAGGTCGTCGTGATGGACGAACCTGAGACGACGCCAGCAACCGAGCCGCGGACCGCAAAGTAGCGAGTCGCGCCAGCCGGGATGTTAAGAGTCGTAGAAGCGGAACCGTTGTAAGCCGTGAACTCGTAGTTCGAGGCCGAGCTTACCCAGTTGACGCCGACAGGGTTCGTCGTCGAGAACATACCGCCCGACTGGAGGCCAGAAGCGCCCGTCGAGTAGTTAGCATCCTCGTAGACGTACACGTTGACGTTCGAGAGGGTGACCGAAGTCGTCGCGAAGCCGAAGTTCAGCTCAGTGATCGAGATCGGGCCTTTCGCGTCAGCCGTTACTTTGAAGCGCATCAATTCGCCGTCGGCAAGGCCGGTAGCGGAGAGCGTGTCTTTAGCAACGGTCGGGTAGCTCTTCAAGACGCGGACGCCTGCAACTGCAGTCGAGCCTGCGCTCGTAGAGAGCTGCTGAGTGTTACCGGAGTCAACTCCAGTACCTTCCGCGTTCAAGTAGTCGACCGCAAGGAGGTGACCAGAGAAGGTAACCGCCTGGCCGGTGCCGATATCCGCAAGGTCAGCCTTCAAGGTAAGAACCTTGTCGCCGTCCTTCGGAACCGTAACAACGGTCATAAGGGTCGAGGTCGCAACAGTCGCGCCGGAAGAGAAGTAAGCCTCTCCGACTTTCGTCGCGCCATCGTAGATGTTCACCTTGACCAAGTCGCCTGACGAAGACGAAGCAGAGTTCGTCAATGAAAGACCGAGTTTGGTCATGTTGAACGCTTCGTTAGAAGCATGGAACTTCATGGCGCCAATCGTCACATCCGTAGAGCCCGCCGAAACGGTCTTGTAGGACGGAGATGAAGCGTCTGTCGTGACAGTCGTAGAACCTGCACCAATCGTGACGATTATAGTCGAGTCGCCGCCGGCGTCAGCGCCAGAGATGGTCGAGCCCGAGTTTGCGCCCGTAAAGGTCCAGTTCGTAGCATCCTGAACGTCCCATGCGAACTGCGACGCATTGTCAGCAGTCGAAGCAACGTTACAGCGGACACCGAGGGTCTTCACCGTACCCTTCGTAACCGTTACCGGATTGTCGAGGGTGATGGTGTTGTTGTCAGGATCAGTGGTCGTAGCCGAAGTCGACGGGTTCAAGACGTTTGAACCGGTGTTCAAAGCCGTAGTGCCGTCGAAGAGCTGGCAGGAAGAAAGCTTGTTCGGTGCGCCCTCAAAGGAGCCAACATCGAAGCGAAGTTTCAACGGAGCAGCTGCAAAGCGTACGTCTTCACCCGACTGAGACGCATCGAACTGGACGTTTGCCATAAGGACGGAAACGCCGCCAGGAACGATGGTCTGAGAAGCCGGAGATGAAGCGCGGCCGATCGTCAAAGTGCCCGACTTGACCGTCATCGTGTTCATCGAGAACGAGCTCTGAGAGAGCGTAATCGAGTTACCCGAAGTCTCGCCGCGGACGTTGGTCCAGCCGGAGGACGGAGTGGTCGAGATGACAATCGTAGCGCCGTTCGTTGCGTTCGGGTTGACCTTGCCCAAAAGTTTGTACTTGTGGTTGCCGGTCTTGAACGTAACGGAATCGGTGAAGGTGATGGTCGAGCCGGAAGCCGACGCATCAACCGGACCTGCAACGACAGAGCCGTTTTCGTCAACCAAGGTCACGTTCGTAAGCTTGCCTCCGATGGAAGCAGACGTTGCGACGTTGAAGACCATGGACTGAACGGTGATCGACTCGCCGACGAGGTCGACGTAGAATCCGCCCAAAGGCTGATTCAAGACGTTGAGGGAAATGTTCTGAGCAGCGACGCTGGTGTCCTTAGCAATCGTAGTGACCGAAGCGCCGTTCACAGTAACCGTCATACCGTAGAAGTACGGAGTGCCGGCTGCGCCACCTGAGATTGCGGAACCGTAACCATAAGTCTGGCCGGTAGCGTAGATGTCAGATGAGCGGTCAATGTGGAACTGAACCGTGCGGCCCGAAGCATTCGAACCGACGATGTCGCCCTGAACGTAAACTTCAACCTTGTTGCCTTTCGGAATTACGATGCCGGAACCGAAGGTTGCGTCATAGTATTTGCCGTCAGACGAAAGGACAGCCGGGTACGCAGTGCCGTTAACGACAATCGCGACATTCGCGAGGTCGGAAGCGGAAGCGGAGCCGGTCTGGTTGACGCGGATCGAGCGGAGGGAAATATCCTCAGCCGAGTTCGCGGTCAAGTTGAAGCCGGTGAACTTGTAGCCGGTCGTACCCAACGACTTCGTGGAAGACGCGTTAGACGCGTATGCCTGAGAAGAAGCGAGGGTCAAAGAACCGGTCGACAAGGTCGAGTTGATCGTGTGATACGCACCGGTGATCGGCATAGAGCCGGCAACCGTTGCCGTAGTGTTCACGGAAACAACCGAGATAGCGGGAGCCTCGCCAGCGTACGCCGACAAGGAAGCGTTCATGTTCGCCGCAACCGTGTAGGTGCGGGAAGTTCCTTTCGGAATCGTGAAGGTGCCGCCAACCGTCGCCTGATGGTTCGAGTTGAAGGTCTTCGCGGTGCCGAGCTGCATGCCGCTGTCGTTCAAAAGAACGACGCCGGAGAATGCCGCGTCAGAACCGAAGCCGACGCGCTGAACGACAATGCCGTTCACGGTAACATCGCCGTCGTTTCCGGCGGTCAACGTAACTTTGGTGAACGGAATGCGGATAGCGCCCTGAACGGCGAGGCCGTTAGCAGGCTGAGCTGCGGAGCCGACCGAAAGGCCGGTGCCAGCAGACGGAGTCGAGCCGCCGGTAGAACCGCCGACGCACATAGCGTTAGCTTTTGCGCGTGAAAGTGCGCCCCAGTAACCCGTACCAGCGGACAAACCAGCCGGTGCGAGCACGTCAGCAGCGTACTTGTTCTGGAACTTGATTACGGCTGCTTTCGTAGCAGGACCGAAGGTCGAAGTTTCAGAACCGGGAGATCCTGCGCCGGAAGCCGCAACCTGAGTAGCAGCATCCATGTTCAGGAACTTCTGCAAGTTCATAACTTCAGCACCAGACGAACCAACTTGGAGGGTCTGAGTGAAGGTGAACGCGCAGGAGCCGCCGGAAGTCGAACCAGAACCGGAACCGGTCGTCGGCTGTCCGTTCAAGGAAGCCTGGACGTTCGCGATAGTGGTCGAATCCGCGCCGAAGGACTGCAGCAACGATACGATAGCGTCAACCTGGCTCTGAGTGAGAGCCGCAGCCTGCGCAACCTGGATGGTAGCGAAGAAGCTGAACGCTATAGCGACCGTAACCGCAAGTATCGCGATGACCGCGATTGATTTCTTTGCGATAGACATAGTCTAGATTTTTCTAATAGATGATATTTTCTCGCACGCACTCCCTCGTTTACTTCTAATTAAATGAGGAAAGTTTTGTGCGGGTGCCGAATATTTTTCAACATTCGGCCGCATACCTGATAAGTAGCACAACTAAGTGTCCGTTCCGTTTCAAATTTCTCTGAAACAAAATCGGACGATTCCATTACCGAAGACGTTACTCTTCGGCCAATGGCAAGGTATATAAGGAGTGCGGTAGTGCAGACGTATGAAGCGTATCTGACTTACGGAATATGCGCCTAATAACGGAAGACGCGTCCGGTCTCTCAACGGCAGAAGGGATATTAAATTGACAAGGTTCGTTCGTGCGGAAAGGTTGCGCGACACAACAAAAACGCGCAACCGGACGGAATACGGGAATCACTTCATTATACGGGTGTTTCCCTCCCGTTTTGCTGAAGAGGAATACCCGTAGTTGTGGACAATGGCACAAGAAAAAGGCCCCCTTAAGGGCTGTTTTCTATAATTAGTGCAAAACGTCCACTGGGAGGCAGTGTATCCGAGAATACCCCCGAAGGCAACCTCTAGAGCCCCGCCGTCAAGACGGAAAGACTAGGCGGCAAGCGCTACCTTTCTATAGGTACTCCAGCGGCGCTCCCCTTCCTTTATTACAAGTCCGTCTTGTACAAGAGACATCAACTCACGCTGTACCGTCTTTTCAGACACTCCGGGGATCACAGAGACAGCCTCATTAATCGATATTTTGTCTTTTTTATCTATCAAATCCAAAATCATCTTCCTACGAGAGTCTTTTCCTTTTTTATCTGTCTTTGACTTATTAGCGTATTTTTTTGTCGTAACTGTGCTCGCAATCTTCATAAAGGACATATCGGGTTTCTCTATATCTTGTCCTATATGATTTTCAATTTTTTCCTGGTCCCCCTTTTCACGAATTGAATCCGAAAAGTCCCTGACAAAAGAGGCGAGGCTGTCGTACTCCCGTGCCAAGAGATCTGCGTTCATCCCTGAAATCAGGTTCGCCGAACGGGCCATCTGAAGCAGCACGCCAATCTCGGAGCAGCCGGCGCGAAAAGCTTCCACTCCGCCTTCGGTAAGTCCCGCCGGATGGGAAGCCTGTTTTATAAGATCCAGAGCGCATTCGCGAAGCCTGTTTCGGACAGGTTCTGCTGCTGGAAGAAATCCGGTGATGACGTACAGAGCAGAAGTAAGTCTTTCAATCTTTTTGGTCAGAAATGAATGGTGTTTGTTTATGGACACATTACCCAAATCGCCAAGCATAATAAGGGTGTTTTGCCCTGTCTTTATACTGTCTTTTTTGCTGTCTTTGAAGTTATCAGACACGTTTTAGACATTAAAGAGACGTAAATCGGACGTAATGGTTCGAGCATTGTACTCGCCTCAAATGACCGTGACAAGTTTTCGTATTTCCTAGATTTGCCAAAAAAGATGGCCGCCCGTCATCGTAAACGCTGGGGTAAAGCGCGTTATTTTAGGAGCGCACTCCAAGACAAATATACGGCGCGGTATTTTATTTTATGCCCCTTCTAGCGTGTTAAAATTCGCGCAAGAAACATGGCAAAAGCGGCAAAAAAGAAAACGAAAGACAAGTCTTTTGCCCTCAAAGCGCCCGCCCTCAAAGTGAAGCAGGAAACTGCCAAAAGTATTTACGCGATTATCTCGGGCATCATCGGCATTCTCTTTCTTCTGGCGCCGATGGGTATCGGCGGCAAAGCCGCCGCGGCCCTCTATGCGGCACTCGGACCTGACGGTCTTTTCGGATTCGGATACTTTCTTTTGCCGGTTGTGTTCGGCGCGCTCTCAATCGGACTCGTGCGAGAAAAGAGCGACGAAGAAGCCGAGGGCTGGGGCGGGACACGTTTCGTCGGCGCATTCGTGCTTTTCCTTTCAGGGATAGCGCTGCTTTCAATCGCAGGCAGCAAAGGCGGGCTTGCCGGTTCATTCATCGCCGCACCGTTTATATATCTCTTTGACGTTACATTCTCATTCGTTATTCTCGCGGGCATTGCGACCGTCGGCATTTTAGTCGCGCTGGATACGCGCTTGGGCTTGCCGAAGCTTGCGTTGCCGCAATTCGGGAAAAAAGAAGAAAGCACGGACGAGCACATAACCGTGACCGGCGCATATGCCGATGACGAAGAATATGAAGATGAGGAGACAGAGGAGGATGACGAAGAGCCTGTCCGAGAAGAAAAAACACAGAAACAGAAGCAGAAGAAAGCCGAGCCGATAGCCGCGGATGAGTCTGCAGGAATCGCCTTTGCGCCCGTCGACCGCGCATATAATCCCCCTC
>CAYZDT010000040.1:0-6227 GCA_964477415.1 uncultured Candidatus Saccharibacteria bacterium
CCTTGAGGTGGTAGCCCCAGCAATGGGATGGAGGTTCGAGTCCTCTCCTGCGCACAAGCGTCCTGCCGCCAAAGGCGGCGCGGCGCTTGTGCGCTAGGAAGCAAACGAACTGCTTCGTTTGCGTGAGGACGAGAAAGGCGGAGCGTTGTTTTCCGTTTCGGAAAACCGCGAGCCGGGGCCGCGACCGAGGCGAACGACAGGTGAGCCGAGAGTTGTGGTCGAGTCCTCTCCCGCGTTCCGTATGGCGACTATGGTGTAACGGTTAACACTGGAGCTTGTGGAGCTCTCAATCAGGGTTCGATTCCCTGTAGTCGCCCCAACGTCCCATGGACATAAAACTCATTTTCTCTCTCGTCGCGCTCGCGCTTCTCATCGCGGCGATAATTCCGTATATCCGCGACACTCTGAAAGGGGTTACCAAGCCGCACCTCTATACGTGGATTGTGTGGACGGGAACGGGCATTATCGCCACTTCAGCATATTTCTATGGCAACGGCGGATACCCCGCGTATACGAGCGCCGTCGGCACGTTTTTGTGCGTTGTTGTGGCGGTACTTTCCTTAAAGTACGGGACGCGCGACATCACTCTGAGCGACACCGTCGCACTCTCTGTGTGCGCGGTTGCGGGGTTTGTGTGGCTCGGACTCAATAATCCGCTCCTCTCGGCAATTATCGGCATTTCTATCGATATCGTCGGATATTGGCCGACGGTGAGAAAGACATACGCCGCGCCGTGGAGCGAATCGCTGTTTTCGTGGGGAGCATGGACGCTGATCCCGATATGCTCTATTGCAGCGGTTGCGTCCTATAACGCGTACACGCTTATAAATTCAGTGCCGATTCTTTTCGTGAACGCCGTATTTATTGCTTTCATGCTGTATCGGCGCCGTTTGGTGCCTCAGCCTGTATGAATAACGCGCAGCTCGTATTGCCCGATGTTCGGTATGAGAACAGCTATCGCGCTGCTATCGCCGAATATAAAGAGGCAGGCAGTCCGAAAGAGCATTTTGAAGAACCGCACGAGGAGTTTGAACATTTCGTCGCGAAGATAAGAAGCAAAGCGCAGGGAGAAAACTTGCCCGCCGGGTTCGTTCCCCAGACCGATTACTGGCTCGTAGACGGCGAGGAATATATCGGAAGTTTAAGTATCCGCCACAAACTTACTGATCACCTTCGGGAAGTCGGAGGCCATATCGGTTACGGCATCCGTCCGTCAAAACGAAAAATGGGATACGGGAAACTTATTTTGAAACTCGGCCTCGAAAAAGCAAAAAAAATGGGCATAGAAAAAGCTCTGCTCACGTGCGATGTGACCAATGAAGGCTCGCGGAAAATCATAGAAGGGAACGGCGGGGTTTTGGAGAATACGGTGCCGAATCCGGGCAGCCCCGATAAGGCGCGGTTCTGGATTCCGACTTCAGGCGTAGAATAAATGCAGATGAAAGACCTTTTTACGAAAGGAAAAGCGTTTATCGAGCGGCACGAGCGCACCCTGATGCCCGCGTTTCTCGCGTTCGGATTTTTGGTCGACGCGGTAACGCTGCGCCGGGTCGACCTCTTGCCGGAGACGATTCTCGTATACGCGTACCTTTCGGTTGCGGCCGCGGTCATTCTTCTGATACACCTCCACGAAGAGAAAAAGCTTCCGCGCTTTCTTGAGGAAAAACTCGTTCCGCTCTTTCCTCTGGCGCTTTCCTACGTGTTCGGCTCTTTGTTCAGCGCGTTTCTGGTGTTTTACGTAAAGAGCGCGTCGATTGCCGATAGCTGGCCGTTTCTTGCCGTGTTGTGCGCGGTCGCGGTCGGGTGGGAGCTGATTAAAAAACATCAGACGATATTCGTTCTTCACGCCACTTTATTTTTTTTCGGGCTCCTGTCATTTTCAATTTTCGCAACGCCTCTGTGGACGGGGCGCTTAGGCACCGACGTATTTTTCATGAGCCTCGGCGTTGCGCTCGCTGTGTTTGCCGTATTCTCTGCACTCCTTTATATAACGGGGAAGCGCCGCTTTCTTCAGAGCGCCGGCGCGCTCTCGGCGAGCGTCTTTTTGGTCGCTTCAGCTGTCGTATTTCTCTACTTCACCGACGCGATACCGCCGATTCCTCTCGCCTTAAAAGATATCGGCGTATACCACTCCGTTGTCCGCGAAGGCGATTCGTATTCGCTTTTGACGGAGCGTGAGTCGCTCCTCGAGCGCCTGTTCGGTGCCACCGTGCATGCGGCCCCCGGAGAATCGGTGTACGTATTCAGTTCCGTATTTACGCCGGTCGCGATACAGACGGATATCATTCACCGTTGGGAGCAGTATGACGAACATTCGCGAAAATGGATCGACGCATCCTTGGTGCGGTTCCCCGTATCAGGCGGACGCGAAAAAGGGTATCGCGGCTTTTCGGAAAAGCTGTCGGTTTCGGCGGGGCGCTGGCGGGTTTCGGTTGAGACGCCCGACGGGCGCGTTATCGGGCGCATATCGTTTTCGGTCATGCCGGTCGGCGCCGTCCCCGCTCTCGTCGAAATTATTCGCTGATACGCGGAAGGTCTGATATCATACTGCGATGTGGGCATACGCGCAGACATCGTCGTTGACCTTCAGTACGGTGACTCCGGCAAGGGGAAGGTAACTCATTTTCTCGCGAAATCAGGGGAATACACCCACGTTCTTCGCTATAACGGCGGAGCGAATGCGGGCCATACTATTTTTCATAACGGTCAGAAATTCATCACCCAGCAGATACCGGCGGGTGTTTTTTTCGGCGTGCGCTCTGTTATCGGTTCCGGCTGCGTTGTGAACCCCGAGCAATTTTTCAAGGAAATAGACATGCTCGAGAAGGGCGGCATAGACACGAAGGGCAAAATATTCATTGCCGAGAACGCGCACGTTATTACGCAGGCGCATCGGGAAGAAGATAAGAAAGGCGGCGGCGCAATAGGAACGACCGGAAGCGGAAACGGGCCCGCCTATCGCGATAAATACGGAAGAACGGGCGTACGCGCCGCCGACGTGTCCGAATTAAAGCCCTATCTCATCAATCTGTATGACGAGTGGTATGGGAGCGGCGACGTGCGCGTTCTTGCGGAAGGCGCCCAGGGTTTCGGGCTGGATATTGACTGGGGAGATTATCCGTACGTTACGTCTTCGCACTGCACGACTGCCGGCGCGCTCTTAAACGGCCTGCCGCCGCAGTCGGTAGAGAAGGTATGGGGCGTCGCGAAAATATACGAGACATATGTCGGCAGTAAAAAATTTCAGCCTGACGACGCCATTTTCAATAAAATAGGAGACATCGGCGAAGAGTTTGGCGCCGTTACCGGCCGCCGCAGACAGACAAACTGGATTAATATGCAGACTTTGGAGCGGGCTATCCGCATGAACGGCGTGACGCACCTGGTGTTTTCAAAAGTAGACGTACTGCGCGCGGCCGGCGTGTGGGCGGCATATGACGCCGGAAAAGAAATTCGTTTTGAGTCGGAAAAAGAAATGAAGGACTTTATTACCGAGCGCTTCACTGCGCTCGGCATTAAACCCGAGAACATCTTCTTTTCGGAAGACAAAGATAAGATTTAATTTCCGATGAACGACATCCTCAGATTTTTCGGCGTTTCTTTTCTGATAACGGCTGCGGGTCTTGCCGCCGCGTTTTTTTTAGGAAGCTGGCAGGCGCTTTTCATAACGGCGCTTTTAGTTCTTCTTGAAGTCACGCTCTCGTTTGATAACGCGGTCGTGAACGCGCGAGTGCTGCAGAAAATGGACCGCACGTGGCAGAATCGTTTCCTGACGTGGGGCATTCTGATTGCCGTTTTCGGGACGCGCTTCGTCCTGCCTATTCTTATCGTGAGCGCGGTTACCTGGTCGTCGCCGTGGGCGATTACGCTGATGGCGCTCTTTGATCCCGCGCACTACGGCGAACTTCTGGAAGGAGCGCGCCATGCGATACACGCCTTCGGCGCATCGTTCCTCTTGCTCGTCGCCCTCAAATATTTCCTCGACACGAACAAGAAACTGCACTGGCTGCAGGTCGTTGAGGAACATCTTTCGAAGTGGGGGAGAATCGAGGCGATTGAAATCGTTCTGGCCCTCATTGCGGTGACCGGCATCGCATTTATGGTGCCGCATGAGGAGCAAGGCACCGTGATGATAGCGGGCGTCTTGGGCGTCGTTTTGTTCATCGTCATGCAGGGCATAACGAGCGCATTTTCGATGGAAACAAAGGGCGCAGCCGCGCACGGGCTGACCTTGTTCCTCTATTTAAACGTTCTGGACTCCGCGTTTTCTTTGGACGGGGTTATCGGCGCGTTCGCTTTGACCTCGGCGATTCCGATTATCGCCATCGGTCTCGGCGTCGGAGCGTATTTCGTCCGCTCCCTCACGATATTTATGGTTCGCCAGAAGACATTGGATACGCTGGTCTATCTTGAACACGGCGCCCACTGGGCGATATTCGGTCTCGCAGTCTCCATGCTGGTTTCAATGCTTGCCGAAGTCCCCGAGTTTATCACCGGCTCCATAGGCATCGCGTTCGTTCTCGCCGCGTACTATTCGTCCCTGAAACGAAAGCCGCTCTAGAGCGGGTGCTATAGTGGTGTAGTTGAAGTCGAAATACTTCATCGCGCATCTCTTGTCGGGCGGCGCCCGCGCGTATCACGAAAAAGTGACGCGCGCCCTGGCGTCGCAGTTTAGAATTTTTCCGTTACATGAGCGCGTCTCTCCCCACATCACCGTAAAGCCGCCGTTTGAGTGCGACGAAGACGGTATTGCCGAAGTTGAGCGAGTCTTGCGCGCGTTTTCGCACAGCGAGAGCGCCGAACCGTATACCGTGCGCGGATTCGGGCGTTTTGGATTCAAAACGATTTATCTCAACGTCGAGACGAAGGGTCGCGCGACCGCGCTGGTGCGTCGCATGCTTGCAACGCTGAATGCGAATATTCCGTGGCTGCCGCGGTTTCCTCTGGAGGGCAACAAACTGCACTCCTCGGTCGCGCGATTTTTAAACCGCCGCCAATACCGCCGGATTCTCCGCGCCCTGTCGGTGGAACGTCCCGTCTTTCACGAATCGTTCGACAGCGTCGCCATTATGAAGAAAGAGGGAAGAGCGTGGAAAGTGCAGACGGTCATTGCGCTCTCGCGGTCAGAAAACAGGCACGAGCCGGCGCATGTTCTTGAAGCGGAAGCGGTGGCATAATACGTTCACATGGTTCTTCTTATCGCATTTGCGACGTTCATTGCGACCCTGATCGGCGGGTTCCTTGCGCTCAAGTTCCGCGATAAACTGCACCTCGTTTTGGGTTTCAGCGCCGGCGCGGTTATTGGCGTCGCGTTCTTCGATCTTCTGCCCGAAGCCATTGAGCTCGGCGAGGGTTTTTTCGAACCGTCGTTTATTACTTCTCTGGTTGCAGTGGGCTTCGTCGCGTACATGCTCTTAGACCGCGCTATTTCGTTTGCGCTTCCGCATGAAGAAGAGCACGCCGGCCACGCGCATCATCATCGCGGAACCCTCGGCGCCGCATCGTTGTCGATACACAGTTTCCTCGACGGTATGGCGGTCGGACTCGCGTTTCAGGTTTCCGCTGCGGTCGGCGCGGTGGTGACCCTTGCGGTTTTGGCGCACGATTTCTCGGACGGCATCAACACCGTGTCGCTCATTTTGAAAAATCAGGGTGAGAAGAAGAAGGCGCTCGGCTGGCTTCTTGTTGACGCGATTGCTCCCGTTCTTGGTGCGGCGTCAACGTTCCTGTTCTCTCTCCCGCAACAGGGCCTCGCGATCCTCTTGGCGCTTTTCTGCGGTTTCTTTCTGTATATCGGCGCGTCGGATTTGGTCCCCGAATCCCACCACGCTCATCCGCGGTTTCTGACGACCGCAATGACCGTTCTCGGCGTTCTGACGCTCTTTCTCGTCATACGGCTTGCGGGAGTCTAGGCGTAAGCTTTTTGCGCGCCGCCCGTCCGTGTATCATGAGGCTTAGATTACGAGCCATTATTTTTAACGCATTTTAACTATGCTCAATAAGTACGGTTTGGATAAGGGACTCTTGGAAAGTCCGTGGGTCGGCAGGCTTGCCGCCCTGTTTCTCGTGTTCGCAATAATATTTGTCGGCGCGAAAGCCGTGAACGCGCTTATCAATTTCGATACGATTTCCGAGCCTCCTCAGAACGTTATTACGGTAAACGGGGAAGGCAAAGTATCCGCCGCGCCTGACTTGGCGACGATTTCGTTTACGGTTTCCGAAGATGC
>CAYZDT010000041.1:0-6081 GCA_964477415.1 uncultured Candidatus Saccharibacteria bacterium
CGTTCGGGGTGAAGTCGATATAGACCGTCACGTCGATGAAGCGGTTTGCGGTCGAGTACGCGGTCAGCGCAATCGAGTTGCCGGAGTTCAAAAAGTTAAACGGCGTATTGCAGTAGACGGTCTGAGCGGAGCCTGAAGGTGCGGGGGAGGTGAAGTAAACGCCCTCCGCACAGTCGTAGCGGAACGTGTAGGAGCCTTCGACGGTTTTCTTCGCGTGTTCCCACGAAAGAACGACGGTCTCGCCGTTTGTAACTGAAAGGGAAGGAGAGGCGGACAACGTAACCGTCTCGCCCGCAGGGACGAAGATAGACGTCAAAGACACGATCGCCGCAGCGACGTTCGAGAACGCGCCCGGAATCGCGCGCGCTATCTGAACCGAACCCCACATGCCGACGGCGAGGATTGCTATAAAGCCGAAAACGGCAAGAATGCGGGTCGCACCCTGTCCGAAGGCCGGGCGCCGTGCCTCTGAATGATTTTCCATGTCGCCAATGTATATCATATATAAACTGACTTGTCAAGCACCGCGCCTGCGGCATTTTCTCGGGCGGTTTTTTATTTCTTTTCGTAAAAAATATCGAAAAGCCAAAACTTGACAAAACGATTTCTGTAATGTAATGTATTTTTCAGAAACTGTTCGGAGCAACCCACCCGCGGATGTCTTCCGCACAGCTTCAAACGGTTCGTTTCTTTACACCATGGGTGGAAATCGCACGAAACAAAACATGCGGCCGGTCACGGCGCGTCCCTGGGAATTCCTCGCGGTATTCCTCGGCGTTTTCTTTTTCTTGTGCGTGATTCTTTTCGCCGTCGACTTCTACCCGGAGCCGGTAAAAGAGTCCGCAGCGCCCGCGCCCGCCGACACCGCGTACGCCGCTTCAGCCGCGATAGAGTATCCGGTCGAAGCGCCCGTTCGAATCGAAATTCCCAAAATCGGCGTCGATACGCCGATTGAGAATCCCGATTCGACCGACGTGAAGGTATTGGACGATGCTCTTTTAAAGGGCGCCGCCCGTTACCCCGACTCGGCTCTTCTTGGGGAGAACGCACGCATGTTCCTCTTCGGCCACCAGAGCTATCTTCCGGTCGTCCATAACAAGGCGTTCAAGGCCTTCAACGGACTTCAGGATTTGAAAGGCGGCGAAGACATCATCGTATCTTCAGAGACTGCGCGCTTTCATTACCGCGTCGTCTCGGTCGAGCACGTATCCGCCGAGGACGCTCTCATTGAGCTCGGACCCGGCGAGAGGACCCTCACCATATCGACGTGCGACACCTTCGGCGAGAAACAGGAACGCTGGGTCGTCCGCGCCGAATTCGTTTCCCGAGAACCTATCACTTAGTTACTAAAAATTAGACTCTAATTAAAAACATATGCGCTTCACGAACGAGAGAGCAAAAACGTCCCGCCGCCGCTTCGGCACCAGTGCCGCTCTTTTGGCTGCGCTTGCCGCAACCGAGCCCGCATTCACGACCCCCGCGTTCGCGCAGGAGGGCGGGCGCGCGACCGCAAGCGAAGCGTTCGCGAACGCCGTTGATCAGGCGACCTTTTTGCGCGCTCTTGGTGCGCATCCCGTTCTTGACGGCGCGCATCCCAGAATGACGCGCGAAATCGCGGCTGCTTCCGTCGCCGCTCTCGGCGGACGCGTAGATGCCGATAACGGCGCTGCGCTGGTTGAAACTCTTTCATATATCGGCGCACAGGAACGCGGTAGCGCATTCGCGCAAGAGCTTGCGGGCGCGCGCATCGACCGCGCGACGGGCGATGCGGAGTGGCTTGATATCACCGCAGACGTCGAAGGTTTTACGGCAGGTCAGCAGCTTGAACGCGGAGCGCGCGTCGAGGTTCGCCGCGTTGCGGTAGATTCCCGCCGCGTGATTCCGGGTATGACCTTCCGTCGCGGAGAAACCGTTTCTTTTGACACACGCGACTTCCGCGTCGGCGGCAGCCGTTCGACCGGCGAGTCGACGACCGCAATTGAAATCCGCATCGTTGATGCGGACGGTTCTTCCCAGCTCATCGGTTACATGGACGCTTGCGGAAACATCACTCCGTGGGCGGAGGCTGCGGCGGCACCAGTCGTTGAAAATCCGTGCCCCCCGCGCACTGCAATCGAAGTCGAAGGACTTCCCGTCGACCAGACGATTACCGTCATGTACGCGGTTCGCAGCAACGGCAATTTGAGAACTTTGGACGGTACTCAGTGTCCCGGCGTTTCTCTTCCGGAAGTCTGCGCAGACTGCACTACGGAAGTTTCATCCGCATTGCTTGTTGAAACTGCGACGGCACTGAATGACCGCCGCATACGCATGCTCTTCGCGCAGTCTATGAACACTCAGGACGGCAACGTGCGCATAGACGTCCCCGCACCGATTCGCGTTCGTATGAACGACGGCCGCTATGTGACCATCGACGTGAACGCCGGCCTTCAGGACGGTTCAATAGTCGCGGTCATAAGCTGTCCGAGAAACGAGCGCGGACGCGTGAGAAGCGATCAGCACTCGGGTATTTTGGAAGCCAGAGACTGGTCTCAGTCCGAGGATGAGGCGAACGGAGACGAGACTCTTCACATGAGATGGAACGGACGGTATCGTGTCGAAAACTAACGTATGATTTCAACCCTTAGAAAAATCGCGCCCGTCATCTTCTGCATCGTTCTGGTGTTCGCCGCTTTCGGCGTATTCGGCAGCTTCATTCCGCAGTCCGCGGACGCGGTGATTGACATCGGCTGCAGCGGCTGCGGCGGCGGCGGTTTCGACTGGGGATGGGGATGGAACTGGCCCGACGTAAACACTCATTTTGACGGCGGAGGCGGCGGAGGCTGCGGCGGAGGCTGCGGCGTAGATAAAACGCCTTCCTGCACTATTACCGCGTCCCCCTCGGGGCCTGTCGCGCCCGGGAGCCCGGTTACTTTGACGTGGACCAGTTTGTTCTCGCAAAACGCCAGCATCGCGCCGGGCGTGGGTGCGGTAACTCCCGTAGGGGGAGGCTCTGTTGTCGTGTATCCGACCGCGAACACGACGTACACGATGACCGTAAACCACAACGTATGGGGCTCGGGCCAGTGCCAGGTGACGGTTCAGGTTACGCCTCCGAACGGCTGCATTTTGATAAAGAAAGAAACGTATAACACCCTCGGCAATCCGATTACGCCCGTTGCGCAGTTCACCTTCACTCTTGACGGGGGAGTAGCGACGACGACGAACGACTCTGCGGGCGATGCGATGTTCATAAACGTCGCTCCGGGCACGCACACGGTTGCCGAAATCGTTCCGCCGACGTGGACGCAGCTTTCCGTTACGCCGAATAACGGCGTTGTTATCGTGCCTCCGGGTCCGACATGCGCGGCGGTCGTCTTCAAAAACAAGCAGGTTCTGACTCCGCCTCCGACGTGTACGTTGGACGTCAGTCCGAATACGGTTCAGAGCGGCGGACTGGTGACCCTTGTCTGGACCACGACGAATGCGAATCAGATTTCAGTCGATGAGGACATCGACGGCCCGATGATCGGCATTTCTGGCGGTTCGGTTACCGCGCATCCGACGGCTGACACGACCTATCATTTCCACGCGACCGGCCCCGGCGGCACCGTTACCTGTACCGATACCGTGACGATTCCGCAGAATCCGCCCGTAACCATAAACGCGAAGAAAGTCGTCTGCGATACCGAAGCCGATCTTCCGAACTGGGGCGGCGGCGGCCCGAACGTAACCGCAACGACCGCTGACGACTATGTCGCGTCGCATCCGAACTGTCACATTGAAGTCGGCTGGAACTTCCAGTACGCCGACGGCGACACGGGAAATCCCGGCAACAACGTCGGATTCGCGGGCGGCGACTGGGTGACCTTTACCGACAGCAACCTCGACGGACTTGCGCAGGCGGTTATTGACCTTTCGACCTTGGGCGACGCGTCGAAAATCTGGGTGCGCGAAGTCCGCACCGCGGGATTCATTCCGTTTAAGGGCATCGGCCTCGATTCGAATTCCGCCGAGATGTACTGCCATACAGACGTCCTCAACTACGACAACTTCGACAACATAAATAACCCGCAGGGCGGACAGACGTATAACTGCGTCGCGTTTAACGCGCCCGAACCTCCGCCGCCGGGCCTCGGCTGTATCGATATCGTCAAAGAAACGTACAACACGAACGGCGATCCTTTGACCCCCGTTGCGCAGTTCACCTTTAAACTCGACAATGCTTCGACGACCGTAAACGACTCGTTGGGCAATGCGCGCTTCAATAACGTAACGCCCGGTACGCACACGGTGACCGAAATCATTCCCAATAACACGTGGACCATGCTTTCCGTAACTCCCGTGAACGGCGTTGTCGTCGTGAATCAGGGCCCGGTCTGCTCCACGGTTCTCTTCAAAAACAAGCAGACCGTCAATAATCCGCCGACGCCCGCGTGTACTTTGACCGCGAATCCGACCTCGTTCACGTCGCCCGGCAACACGACCCTGACGTGGACGTCTTCGAACATCACTAACTTCACTATTGACCACGGCGTCGGAAGCGTGACGCCCGTTGCCGGCGGCTCGACCACGACCCCCGTCACAACGACGACTACCTACACGGGCACCGGCACCGGCCCCTATGGCACCGTGACCTGCACCGCGCAGGTAACCGTCACGCCTTCGACGCCGACACCGTCCTGCACCATGTCCATCTCGAAGACCTCCATCAATACGGGTCAGAGCGTTGATGTGTCGTGGACCTCGTCGAACGTTACTTCAGGATTCATTACGCCGCAGGTCGGCACGACGACTCCCGTCGCTTCGGGCTCGATGAACGTATTCCCGCCGTCTGATACGACGTACGTAGGCACCTTTACCGGCCCGTACGGCACCACGACCTGCCAGGTTGCAGTTACCGTTCATACGGGCGGCTGCCAGGGTTCCTGCGGCGGCGGATACAATCCTCCGAATGTCGTTATGTTCAAGAAGCCGGGCGAGCAGCCTTTGGCAAGCGTGTTCCTTTCCCAGATTCCGTACACCGGTTTTGAGTCGGGCCCCGCATTGACCGCCATCTTCTGGCTTGCGGTCGCCCTCTTCTCCGCCGTTATCGCGTACTACGTCGTCGGCCGCGGAAGCCTTCGCTATGTGTTCGCGTCTATTGCGGGCGCAGCCGGCATCCCGAGCGAAGAGGAGGTGCGCGAAAACATCGTGTACGTTGAAAAAGAAGAACCGAAAGCTCCCGAAATCGAGAAACAGGCGTACGTTGAAAGCGTAGCCGCGCCTGCTCCGGTTATACAGGCAGCCCCCGTATTCGCTCCCGCGACTGCGCATGTCGCAGGTTCAGGCATTCCGCACATCGCGGACGTGATTGAATCGCGCGCACACGCCGCAGGCGTTCTTATGTCGCCCGAGGCGGTTGAAATCGCATCGTCTTTGACTCGCGACCGCGCCGAAACGCTGAAGCTGTTCGGATCCATTCTGAACGAAGCGGTAAAAACCATTCCGCGCGAAGACGGCTGGGTTATGCTGACGTCGGATCGCCTCAACGAACTGACGGGAGGCAGAAAACCGGTCCTCGAGGCGCACGCTCCGCAGGAGGTTCGCGCATACGTTGAGCCCGTGTCGGTTGCTACGGTAGATGAAGCTGCTGCAGTCGAGTTCGTCGGCGCCGTTTTGGCCCACGACCGCACGACCGCGTTTGCAATCGTCCGTTCTCTGGAGCACGATAACGTCTCGCCGACCGCATTGATTACGTCCGCGGCGACCGTCCTCGACAGGCTGTACCGCGCACGAACGGGAGGCACGAACGGCGTTCCGCAGAACCTTCTCGAAAACGCCGCCTCGATTCCCGACGAATCCCTGCACAGACTCGTTGAAATATTCGCGCATGCTCTCGACACCGTGTATTCGAATCAGTTTACGGGCGTGAAGCTTGCTCTCGCGCAGGCGTTCGAAATCGTCGGCTAATCAAGCCTATGACGGCGAACGGTTCTCAGGAATCTCTCACGGCGGCCCGCGCTTTCGCGGGCCGTATCCTTTCCCTCCCAGATGCAGACGCCGCACGGTCGGCTTTCGATGATTTTCACGCGCTCCCGCAGGACGTGTTGCAGCGCGTCT
>CAYZDT010000042.1:0-2576 GCA_964477415.1 uncultured Candidatus Saccharibacteria bacterium
CGGCCGAGCCGATAACGTACTGGCTGAAAATGCCAGAATGCGAAAACAGTCCCGATGCGCCCAAAGTCCCCGCCCACTCGTTCAAACGGCCGAATATAATTTCCGTCTTCGGATGGTTTGTGAATTTGTAGCGCAATGAATCCAAAAAAACCGCGGCGCCGAAAAGGGCGATGCCGTGCGGCAGAAGCCCGAGAAGCTTTTTCATACATTCATCATACCTCCGTCTTTCTACTATAATGGCGGCATGTACCATCCCGAGTACCATACGGCTCACGCCGGCGCCCGCTTGAACTGGCTCCGTGCGTCGGTCTTGGGCGCAAACGACGGAATCGTCTCTATCGCCGGGCTCGTCTTCGGCGTCGCCGGCGCATCCGCATCATCGCCGTTTCTTTTCGCAACCGGCGTTGCCGGTATACTTGCGGGCGCGCTTTCAATGGCGGTCGGCGAATACGTGTCCGTATCCTCCTCGCGCGACGCGGAGCGCGCGCTTCTCGCGAAAGAAAAATTCGAACTGAAAAATTACCCCGACCACGAGCTCGCGGAATTGAAAGGTATTTACGAAAAGAAAGGCCTCTCGTCCGAGACCGCGGAAACGGTGGCGAAAGAGCTGACCGCGCACGACGCGTTTCGCGCGCACGTCGAGGCGGAATTGAACATGGACCCGGATAAGCTCGCAAACCCGGTTCAGGCCGCGCTCGCGTCCGCGGGTTCGTTTTTTGCGGGCGCACTGATTCCGTTTCTTGCGATTATCCTTCCTCCCGCGGACATTCGCCTCCCCGTCGCATTCGCGGCGGTCGTATGCGCGCTTATCGCGACCGGCGCCGTCTCGGCGTGGGCGGGCGGAGCGAATATACCGAAAGCGGTTATCCGCGTAACCGTAGGAGGCATCCTAGCTATGGCGGTAACCTACGGCATCGGCACGCTCTTGGGCGCGTCAGTTTAGTTTCCCGCGGCGGCGGTGATGTACGGGCTGAAATATTCGCCGAGATAATACGGCCACAATACAAGGGCGAGAACGCCGTTCCAGAACGACAATTTCAGATACCCGAGCGTAAAGAGCCACGCGGCAAACCACAGTCCGCCGCCGAATATGTGATTCTCGACTTTTACGCTTTCCATATCCGCAGTATACCTCTCAGAACGCGCGCTTTGAAAGAGCCCGTACGGAGGATAGTATTGGAAGATGCGTAACGAACGCTCCGTACTTTTTGTCGCACTCGGCGCGGGCATCTTGGGCCTCGTCGGCGGGTTTATTTATTTTTCAACCGTTTGTTCCCCCATCGGCATTCAGGAAAATCAGCCCGGCTCTCAAGGGTTCCGCGTCTGGACGGGCCCCGCGCTTACCTCGTTTGAACATACGGGAGGAAGGGTCTGTATTCCTTCGGGTTGGATTCCTCTGGGAGATGCGTCGCACGGCACGGATTGGGCAAAATATGAAAACGAAAAAACGGGCGTCGTTATACATCCCGAAGATTTCGGAAAAGAGACGCTCGCGTTTGAGCACAGCGCATACGAGGTAACGCTGTGGTATCCGAAAACGGCGCCGCGAATCGACGTCGAACTCTATGCGGCCGCGGTCAGAAACGCGTTTGAACAAACAGGACTTCTCTTCGGCGATTCCAAAGACAATAAGAAAATCCCGCATGCGGTTCTCGTCACTTCCGGCATGCCGGGTCTTCCCGAGGGCGTGTACGTCTATCCCGACCCGCGCGCGAATCTGACGATATACACGCGCTCCGCAGACGACATCCGCGGCGAAGAGCTTTTGACGCATGCCGTGATGCACGTCTATAACCGCGAGCGCCCCGATTTGGATGCGTACGAAAATAATCAGGCGCCGCTGTCTGCCGAAGATTTTCAGGAAATGGAAGCGGCGTGGTCCGAAACCGCGTTCCGCATCTCCGGTCCCGCGCGCGCGGAGCGTATCAAGTATCTCTATTCGGTCCACGAAGCCGTTTTCAAGCGCGATTTTTCAAAAATAGAATTTGAGCCCTTTAATAATCGTGCCGCGTGGGACGCGATGCAAAAACCCTCGGTTGCGATGCCGAAAAACGCCTCATACCTCGACATCCAGTACGGGCATTACGTACTCGCCCCTTTGGTCATGGTCGGCATCGAAGGTCTGTTGCAGGAATATGAAAAAGGCACCGATATGAAGCAGGTGCTGTATGCGATACATAAAGATCCGTCAAAAAACCTTTTTGAGGAACTTGGAAAGATGCTTCCATCGGACGAAGTGACACATGTCCGTGCGTGGATGTCGGGAGACGAGTTGATTCCGAAAAAACTCATCGACCGCGGCGGTGCGTACTACGGCAGATGATTCCATGAAAATATTCGCGGCGTTCGGAGCACTGGCTCTTCTTGGAGGTACGGTCGCCGTCTTATACGGGCTGCCTGCCCCCGCCTCAGCCCCGGAGGCTCCCCTGCGCACAGAAAAAGCATCGGCATCTGTTCTGTTCGTCGGCGATATGTTTTTCGACCGCTACATACGTACCGTCTCGGAAACGGCCGGTCAGGATTTTATTTTTTCGTGCGTGTACCCGTGGATTGCCGAGGCGGATTTGACCGTCGGC
>CAYZDT010000042.1:2586-5972 GCA_964477415.1 uncultured Candidatus Saccharibacteria bacterium
CCCGATTACCCCGTCCCCGTCCGTTTCCTTAGGAACCGAACCCGGCTCCCCGATGAACTTTACGTTTACCTTCCCGCCCGAAACCGCGGCGACCTTGGCGCGAAACGGCATTGACGCCGTTTCTTTGGGCAATAACCATATCTCGAATTTCGGCTTGGACGGAATTGCGGAGACGCGCGCGTACCTTGATGCGGCCAAGGTCGGCTATTTCGGCGGCATCCTCGGGGACGAACCCGTCTATCGCACCTTCGTGTCGGGCATTCCCTTCTCCTTCATCGCGTACAACGAATTCGGCGGCGACTCCCCCGAAAAAGTCGCCGATAAAATTTCGGCGGAAAAAGCGGAAGACAGGACGGCGATTGTGTTTGCCCATTGGGGCGACGAATACGCCACGACGACCGAGCGCGTAAAAAACGCCGCGCGGCTGTTTGCCTTTCGCGGCGCAGACGCCGTTATCGGCTCCCATCCGCACGTCGTACAGGAGCATGAATACATCGGGAATACGCTCGTATATTACTCGTTAGGCAATTTTATCTTCGACCAGTACTGGAACGAAGACGTGTCGCGGGGGCTTGCGGTGTTGATTCACTTCTCGCCCGCAAAAGACGCGCGCGCATCCGCTACGGAATACCCCGTTATACTGACTAGGGACGGTAGGACGTGTCTAACTCTTCCGCAGACGCAGGCTCCACAATAGCTTCTTCGGGAATTCTTTCGTCAAAAGCGCGCGCCTCGCCGCGGAATCCGAAATCGGCGTCGTCGCAGGTTCGCGTGCGCGCGGAAAAGGCATCCGCGGAATCTACTCCGCTGATTCCTGTCTGCATCGTCTCCCAGTACGCGCGAGTGATTGCATCGCGACGCTCTTCCAAAGTCTGTCCGTCGCGGCACACCTGCGGAGTGAAGTATGAGAAAAGCTGTACGCGATGCACATATCCGGTACCAAGCGCTCCCAAGACCGCTCCGAACGCGAGCGCCGTCGTAAGAGGTTTCGGGACCAAAGACAGGCTCGAAGCAGATTCGGCGCTGCGCTCCTGCCCGCGGTCATAGCGGCGGTCGTCTCTTCGGCCACGCGTATCGTCAAGTCTCGCGTCGCGATCGCGCAATCGTCTGGTTTCTCTTCTCATAGTTACGTGTGTCTATTATAACACACCCTATGGAAAAAGCAATACCCTACCTTCCGAGCCTAAAAACCTGCCGATTTTAGGATTGGAAGAAGTTTTTCAAACCACAGGCCATACCCCTCGCCTGTTGGGTGTAATCCGTCCGCTGCGTGATAACGGAGAGGCTCTTTGGCAAAGGGGTCATTCTCGCGCGGGACATATAAATCGATGTATGTAACGCCTGCGGCCTTGGATTCTTCCATAAACATACTTCTCATTTCTTTGGTCTTAAGCGAAAACGCCAAGGACAAGAGCGGTCCGAACGCAGGCGCATTCCCCACGTCTCCCGTCGACATAAACGCGATTTTCTTTCCGCGTTTTTTCGCCTCTGCAAAGACGAGCCTTAAATCGCGGCGGGCGTCTGCGGCTGAGGTAAAACCAAGAATGTCATTCCCTCCAATCTGAAGAAGTATCAAATCGTATGTGGATTCGGGAAGCGCGCGCATTTTTTCAAGCAGACCCGCCGTCTTCAATCCGTTTTCGCTGATGTTTTTTACCGATGCCTCCGGATAGGCGGATGCGAGCCTGCCCGCAATCGAAAGTTCGGGTGCGGAACCCGTTCCCACGCCCGTAGAATCACCCGCCACTAATATACGGACCGAACCCTCCGCGCGTTCATACGCTCTTGCCGCGGCTAGTACGGGCACGGCGCGCACCTTAGCGGCGTAAATGCGATATGCCTCAAACGACACCGCAACGAGAAGCGCGGCGATAAGAAAAACCCACATAAAGCGCATCATGAAACTGCGCCGTGCGATTCCAGATTCGAGAGAAACTGTTCAGACGGCTCCCTCCAGCCGGTTTTGAGTGCGTGTTCGCGTACCTTGTCGCGCGGCAATTTCAGCGCTTTTTCGCATGCGTCTTTCAAATCCTTCGACGCGTAGCCGTTCACTCCTTCTTTGATGACGTGATCGGTCGCTTCCGAAGGTAATGCCGCAACCGGCACGCCGCACGCGTTCGCTTCAAGCATGACGAGCCCCAGCGTATCGGTCAAAGACGGAAATACGAACACGTCCGCGGCCGCAACATGGCGCGCCAATTCGCGTCCGAACTTGTATCCGGTAAAAACCGCCTTCGGATATTTCGCTTCCAAGGATTTTTTCGCGGGGCCGTCGCCGACCACGTATTTGGTACCGGGTAAATCCAATTTCAGAAACGCCTCGAGGTTTTTCTCGGGTGCGACGCGGCCCATGTACATCCAAATCGGACGTTCGCCCGTTAAAGGCAGCGGCTCGTCAGGGTTGAATATCGACGTATCGACGCCGCGTCCCCAGAATGCAAGGTTTTTGAATCCGTGTTTCTCAAGAACGTCCTTGAGGCCTTGCGTCGCAACCATCGTGCGCGCCGCCCCCGAATGGAACCACTTTGCGAATGCATATATCCAATCGGTCGGAATCCCGGTTCGCATGTGCACGTATTCCGGGAACATCGTGTGGTACGCGGTCGTATACTGCTTTCCGCGCTTTTTGCAGTATGCGCGGCCGGCAAGGCCAAGCGGGCCTTCGACCGAGAGATGAATCGCATCGGGTTTGAAGTCGTCGAGAATTTTCGCGAGCTTACGATCGGCGAAAAGCGCGAGTTTGATTTCGGCGTATGAGGGCAACGGAACGCGGAAGTCGAAATCGGAAGGACCCACGACCAAAACCGTATGGCCCATTTTCTCCAATTCTTCCTTAGTCGCTTTTATGGTCGTGGCGACTCCCGAAACATGCGGGAACCACGCGTCTGTAACAATGGCGATTCTCATCGTCGTATGCTCTTTAAGTATACCGTTCCTTATCTGTCCCACGTAAAGCCGTTGCCGAAGTGGCCGTACTTTGCGGTTTCCTTAAACTGCGGTTTTCGGAGATCCAGATATTCGATTATCGCGCGGGGCGTGAGTTCATATCCTTCGATATTCTCCTGTACGCCGTCCAAGGTGACGACCGCCATCTGGGGCGCCGCGACGCCGATTGCATACGCCAAATGCACGTACACTTCTTTCGCGCCTTTCTTCTTCAGATAATCGACGGCAATACGGCGCGCCATGTATGCGGCGCTTCTGTCCACTTTGGTCGCGTCCTTGCCGGAGAAGCAGCCGCCTCCCAAAGGAATTGAGGGGCCGTAGTTATCAACCGCGAGTTTTCTTCCCGTAAGACCCGTATCCGCGGCAAAGCCGCCGATGTCCCACTGGCCGTTCGGATTTCGAAGCCATGCTTTTTCAAGCGAAACGCCGTCCGCGAGAAT
>CAYZDT010000043.1:0-4474 GCA_964477415.1 uncultured Candidatus Saccharibacteria bacterium
CTTGATCAATCTCGTCGGAAGTTGGAACAGCCTCGGCATGTTTGCGGGCCTTCTCGTTTCACTTGCTCTTGTGGCACTCGAAGCGCTGGAGCTCCCGAAAAAAGCATCGCTCTCGGTGAACGCCGTACTCGTCCTATCTCTGGTGCTTATCATTCTCGTGAACTTTAACGTCGTGTGGACCCTCGCGGGTACGACGGCTTTCGGCGTATTGGTGTACGCGCTAACGCGCTCTTTTGCGGGCGGGAACGGTTTCAAAAACTCCGGCGCGGCCGCATCATGCGCCGTTCTTTTGCTTTCGATTTTCTTTATATTTACGGGCGGCAACGCGGTTGCGCCCCTTCAGTCGTTTTTGGGCGTTGAGACATTAGAGGTACGCCCGTCCGTTCAGGCGACGATGTCGGTATGGACCTCGATATACGCCAAAAATCCGTTCGTCGGCACGGGTCCGAATACATTCTCGGAACAATGGCTTCTTGCGCGCCCTGATTCCATAGTCGGAACGCCGTTTTGGGATGTGGCGTTTCCCGCCGGTTTCGGCGCCGTTCCGTCGGCGGCAGCCGCCGGAGGAGCCGTCGTCGCTCTAGGCTGGCTTCTTCTCATAGGCTCATTGGCTATTACGGCTGGGAAAATTTTTATGCAGCCGAAAGAAGAGCGAAGCGAAGCGTTTCCTCTGGTCGCCCTCTCCGGCGTCGGCGCGCTGTACCTTCTTGCCGCGCATATAACGTATGTTCCCGAAACATCAATGACCCTTCTCATGTTCCTTTTCTTCGGCATGCTCCTCGCAGCGCTTCGCGGAAGCCATCTGTCTAAAGAAGTCCGCATCTCGTTTGTTGAAAATCCGAAACTCGGGTTTGCCGCGGTGTTTGCCGCCTTAGCGCTCTCTATCGGTTCGCTTCTTTTCCTGTACGGCGGCGGTACGCTCTATGCGAGCGCATGGCAGCACCAGGCGGCGATAAACGCTTCCGTCTCGGGCGACATAGACGGCGCTCGCGCAAAGACTTTGTCGGCAATCGGTCTCGCGGAAAAAGATAAATACTACCGTACGCTGACCGCGATTGAGCTCGGCCGCCTGAACGCCTTGGTGCTTTCGGGCGAGTCAGGGGAATCGGCGCAGAAACAGTTTCAGGAAACCTTGGCGTCCGCAATCAACGCATCGGCGCGCGCGGCTGCCTTGAATCCGAACGAATATCCGAACTGGATAACCCGCGCATCGGTATACGCTTCGGTTCTTCCTCTCAATATCGACGGCGCATACGAAAGCGCCCTCGCGGCCCTTGAAGAGGCGAGAAAGAGAAACCCCGGAACTCCTGAAGTCGATTTCCGCATCGCCGAAATGGAAATTGCCAGAAAAGATGCAAAGGCCGCCCGCGCCGCGGCGGAAGCGTCTCTTGCGAAGAAAGAAGATTACACCCCTTCGATTCTCCTTATCGCGCAGCTTTCGCTGTCGGAAGGAAAGCTGCCCGAGGCGATTGATGCGGTCAATGCGGCGGTCGTTCTTGAGCCGCAGAATGCTCAGCTTCTGTACCAGCTCGGGCTCTTAAATCTCCAGGCGAAAAAATATGAGGCCGCAAAAGATGCGCTCGAAAAAGCGCTGGCATTGGTTCCCGAATACGCAAACGCCTCGTTCTTCCTTGCGGACGCCGAGCTTTCCCTCGGCAACAAGGACGAAGCCCTGAAAATTCTGACGTCGCTTGTAGAAAAGAACGCGGATAATCCGACTCTCAAGTCGGTGATTGCAGACATACAAAACGGAAAGAATCCGTTCCTCGAACCCATTGCGCCCGACGCACTCGAGACGCCGACGAAATAATCATGGTGGGCCGGTTCCTCTCGGTACTGACCCGGCCCATCCGCGGCCTTCACGAAGCGGCATATGTCCTCGCCGGCTTTTCGGTATTGTCGCAGGTGCTAGCTTTGGTACGCGACCGGGCGTTTGCGCATCTTTTCGGCGCGGGCCCCGTGCTGGATTCGTATTTTGCCGCATTCCGCATACCGGATCTGGTGTTCGCTTTCCTTACTTTGTTTGTTTCGTCGTTTGCTCTGGTTCCTTTGTTATCGGCGCGCGAAGAAAGGGAGCAGGGAGTCATGATGGGGAATATTCTGGTCGCATTCGGCGCGGCGGCGATCGCGGTCTCAGCCGTACTCTGGTATGTGATGCCTTCTCTGGTGCCGTTTCTCTTTCCCGGATTTTCTTCCGAACTTCAGGCTCAGACCGTGATGCTGTCGCGCATTATGCTCATCCAGCCCGTTCTTCTGGGACTCTCTTCAATCGCGACGTCTTTAATCCAGGTGTTACGGCGCTTCATTATCTTCGCTCTGGCGCCGATTCTCTATAACGTCGGTATTATATTCGGCGCACTGGTTCTATATCCGCAGATAGGAATATCGGGTCTCGCGTGGGGCGTCGTTTTAGGCGCGGTCATGCATTTTGCTGCGCAGGCGATTCCCGTTTTGTCCCACGCGCGCCACATACGCCTCCCGACGTTCGATTCTTTGCGCCAGTCGGTCGTTGAAGTCGCATTGCCGTCGATGCCGCGCGCCTTGGCGCTTTCCTCGCAGCAAGTGCTCCTCTTGGTATTTGTCGCAGTCGCGTCCACAGTGGCCGCGGGCACCGTATCCGCGCTTTCGTTCGCCTCGAACCTGCAGTCCGTGCCCCTCACCGTTATCGGCGTTTCGTACGCCGCGGCGCTTTTCCCCGCTCTTGCCGCGCTCATAGCGAAAGACGAACGCGAAGCGTTCGTCAGGGAAGTATGGGCTTCAATCAGACACGTCGTCTTTTGGACGATGCCCGCAATCGTTTTCATTGTTGTTTTACGGGCGCACATCGTGCGCATTATTCTCGGGTCCGGCGAATTTTCGTGGGCAGATACGCGTCTCACGGCGGCCCTCTTGGCTTTGTTCGCGTTTTCCCTTATTGCGCAGTCTGCGCTCCTCATATTCTCCCGCGCATATTACGCGGCGCGGCTTACCTTAGTTCCGATTCTGGTTAACGTCGGCGGCACTTTGGCCGCCGCAGCCACCGCGTATTTCGGCGTTGCCTATATAGAGCATGCGCCGTTCGTGCGTCTCTTTATTGAAGCGATGTTCCGCGTCGATGACGTGCCCGGTACCTCCGTGCTTATTATTCCCTTGGCATATTCGGTCGTTATGATTATTGCCGCTTCCATATTCGCGTTCCTGTTTTCGCGGCGCTTCGGCAAAAGCGAACACGCGGGGGAAACTCTTGCGAGCTCTTTCGCGGCCTCCGTCTTCGGCGGGTCCGCAGCGTATCTCGCTCTGCAGATTCTCGCGCCGTATCTGCCCTTAGAAACGTTTTGGGGACTGTTTTCGCAGGCCGCTCTCGCGGGCACGGCAGGTCTTGCGGCTTGGGGCTTGACCCTGTACCTTCTGAAGAGCCAAGAGTTTAGAGAAGTGCTTTCCGTCCTGGGTAAACGCGTCTCATCCGCATCGGCTCAACAATGATTTCCCGCATAAGGAACTTTTCAATTATCGCCCACATCGACCATGGGAAGTCGACCTTGGCTGACCGCATGCTCGAAGTTACGAAAACTATCGAAGCGCGAAAAATGCGCGAGCAGGTCTTGGATGCGATGGATTTGGAGCGCGAACGCGGCATCACGATAAAAATGCAGCCCGTCAGAATGAATTATCGCGGCGCGGACGGAGAATACGTGCTGAATCTTATCGACACGCCCGGCCACATCGACTTCGGATACGAAGTCTCGCGCGCACTGACCGCGGTCGAGGGCGTTCTTCTTTTGGTCGACGCGGCGCAGGGCATTCAGGCGCAGACTCTGGCGACCCTGAATATGGCCAAGGAGGCGGGGTGCGTCGTTATTCCTGTTTTGTCGAAGATAGATTCTCCCGCCGCGCGCGTTCCCGAGGTTTCGGAAGAGCTGTCGCGTTCTCTGAAAATACCGCCTGAGGAAATCCTTTTGGTATCGGGCAAAACCGGCGAAGGCGTGCCTGCGCTACTCGAGGCGATTACAAAACGCATTCCGCCTCCGAAAACCGAATATGCGGGTCCGGGCGGCCGCGCCTTGGTGTTTGATTTCTCGTATTCGGAGCATCGCGGCGTCGTCGCATTCGTGCGCGTCGTCGACGGAGAGATTAAGACCAAGGACCCGATTGCGTTTGCGGCGGTCGGGAAGAAAATGACCGCGCTTGAGGTCGGGTACTTCACTCCGGGCGAGACGCCCGCGCCCGCCCTCAAGACGGGAGAGATTGGTTATGTAGTGACCGGCATCAAAGAACCGGGCATCGCGCTTGTCGGCGATACGATTAAAACAGGAAACGCCGCTTTGCCAGCGCTCCCGGGATACTCGCTGCCGCGGCCCGTTGTGTGGGCGTCTTTGTATCCTGAAAGCCAGGACGAATTCACGCTTCTCAAGCAGGCGTTGACGCGCCTCAAGCTTTCGGATTCCGCGCTCTCGTTCGAAGAAGACGGCTCTTCAATCTTAGGAAAAGGATTCCG
>CAYZDT010000043.1:4484-5781 GCA_964477415.1 uncultured Candidatus Saccharibacteria bacterium
ATTCTTGGGCATGCTTCACCTTGAAATCGTGACCGAACGCCTGAAACGCGAATTCAATATTTCTCCGATACTAACGACGCCGTCGATTCTCTACGAAATTACCGACACGAAAGGGGAGCAATTCTCGGTCTACTCTCCCGTGCAGTTTCCCGAATACGGGACTATCGCATCCGTCAAAGAGCAGTGGGTGAACATTTCAATCATTACGCCCCCCGCGCATCTTTCGGCGGTCAATCAGCTTTTGTACGAGCATGAGGCGGTTATCGGAGCGGCGAATCTTTTCGGCGACGATCGCATGGTGATTGAAGCGGAGATGCCCCTCCGCGAGCTGATGCGCGGCTTTTTCGATAAACTGAAAAGCGTCTCCTCGGGCTTCGCGTCATTGTCGTACGAATTCGCGGACATGCGGCCGGCGGACGTATTGCGCATGGACGTTCTCGTGGCCGAAGAGGCGGTGCCCGCGTTCGCGCGCGTCGTATCGAGAAGGCGGATTGAAGAGGAGGCGCGTTCGACCGTGGAGAAGCTGAAAAAAACCCTGCCGCGGCAGATGTTCGTCGTCAAAATACAGGCACGAGGTGCGGGCCGTATTATCGCTTCGGAATCAATCTCTGCTATGCGGAAAGACGTTACCGGCTATTTGTACGGCGGCGACGTATCGAGAAAGAAGAAACTTTTGGAGAAACAGAAAAAGGGCAAGGAACGCCGAGGGGAGCACGCAAAAATGCACATCCCGCAGGACGTATTTTTGAAGATGGTGAAGCCCGATTCGGATTAGTTGAAAACGGGGAAGTAAAGAAGCACCATCGAAAGTATCACGAGAACCGCGACGACCGTCCAGACGGCGTTGATGATGCCTTTGGTTTTTTTGTTGAAAAGCATTGCGAGGCGCATTGTACTATACAGGGTACGGCTGAATCCAGCCCCCGCCTATGACGCCAAAACAATGGAAGCGCCTCTTTTTCAGAATAATCATCTGGGTTCTGTTGATTGCCCTCGCAGGCCTCTTGATTGCGGTATCTGCGGCGACGTGGCGGGTAATGACCCGCGGAGAGGCTGCCCGCACCGCTCACGAATCTGCGGAAGATAACCTTGAAGGGCTGACTGAGAGGAAGGCCAAGATTGAAGAGGCGCTCAGAAAATTGGACACGTCCCGCGGCGTCGAGGAGGAAATACGCGAGCGGTATCAGGTGGGACTTCCAGGCGAGGAGCAGTTCGTCATTGTCGAACCGAAGAATAAGCAGGCAACGAGTTCGGAAGAGGCGGCAGGCATCTTCGAGACGATTAAAGGCTGGTTCGG
>CAYZDT010000044.1:0-5476 GCA_964477415.1 uncultured Candidatus Saccharibacteria bacterium
AATGGATGAAGAAAGTGCGCCTTCATGGGGACTGGTGGAAATTTTCTATGCCCGGATTTATGGATGCGCGCGAGTATCCCGACGGATTCCGTCCTGATGAGGCTTTGTGGCGCTCGTGGTATGCGGAAGAGCAGAACGCGGCTGACGAAACTCGCGCGCCTCTTGAGGCGCCGAGAGGAGGCGCGGGATTTTTTGCGGAACGGCTCGGACCGCAAAGAACCGCTCACAGAAATCCTCTTGCCGGTTTTCAGGGTAAAGCGCGCCCTGCGCCGAAGCGGCGGGAAGGAAAACCTCAAGATGTCTATAATGCGCTTTCAGCAGCGGACAAAGCGTTTTTCGATTCACTGCTTGCGCAAGGCCGAATGCAGATAGCGGCAATTCGGGCGAATCTGCTCACTCCCGGCTGGCGCGACCTCCATATAGATTCGCTGCCGTTTAAGCTGGAACTTGATACGGGAGAAAAACCCGTCCCGACTTTTCTGCCGCTTATAGAACGCGCCATTTTTGCCGAACTTTCGGAACTTGTTGCGGTGCATAACAGGCGGGTAGCGGAACAGGAACAGATACATACGCCGCTCCAATAGCGCTTTTGCTATTTTATTTCCAAGGAGTATAGTCTTCCCATATGGCGGAAACAGAAAAGCATCTTGAACCTCAATCGGCACCGAAGCCTGCAGGAGGCAAAAAAGTCGAACTCCTTGGCGGAGTTCAGGACGATTTTCCTCCCGAGGACCGCACCCTTCCTCCGGAAAAAAGACGTTACCGCACCCTTGGGGACATGGGAAGAAACGTCACTTGGTAAAAGGCGAAGCGCCTTTCTCGAGCTTCGCTCGGACGAAATCAAAACATGTTTCCCTTTTGCTCCTCGCTCGTTGTAGTAAAATTTTCTTGTGAAATCTGTTTTTGTCGGTCTTTCGGGCGGAGTTGATTCCGCTACGTCCGCATATCTCCTGAAAAAAGAGGGATATAACGTCGTGGGCGCGTTTATAAAGGGCTGGGAACCCGATTTTTTGCCGTGTACGGGAAAAGAAGACAGGCTAGAGGCGATGCGCGCCGCGGCGCACCTCGGCATTCCGTTCGTTACGTACGATTTGGAGGACGCATATAAGCGCGAGGTCGTTGATTATTTCGTATCCGAATACAAAGCGGGACGCACGCCGAATCCCGACGTTCTCTGCAACCGTGCGATAAAGTTCGGAGCGTTTTGGGAACGCGCAAAAGCCGACGGGGCCGACGGAATTGCAACCGGACATTACGCGCAGATAGAGAGAAAGGAAGGCGCGTATGCGCTTAAAATGTCAGCCGACACTGAAAAAGACCAGACGTACTTCCTATGGACTCTGAATCAAGACGACTTATCGCATACATTGTTTCCCGTCGGGAATTTACGGAAAGAAGAAGTCCGAGCGCTCGCCTCTGAAGCGAAATTGCCGAACGCGGGGCGTAAGGATTCGCAGGGTTTGTGTTTTTTAGGCCACGTCGATATGCACGCGTTTCTGAAACGTTATATTCCGTCGAAAAAAGGCCCTGTAAAGGACCGCGCAGGGCGGACTTTGGGCGAGCATGACGGCGTTTGGTTTTATACCTTAGGCCAGAGGCACGGCATTACTGCGGAAGGCGCGGATACGGAGCGGGTCCGCATGTACGTTGTCGGAAAAAACATAGCCGAAAATACGCTTATTGTTTCCGACAGTCCGGAACCCGAATCGCCCGATACGGTGTTTCATCTGACGAACGAGAACTGGGTATCGGGGATCCGCCCTTCGCAGGTTCTCGCGCGCTTCCGCTATCGTCAGCCTCTTATACCGGCAAAAATATCCCAGACAGGAGTCAAATTCGAAACTCCGCAGCTTATCGCATCGGGCCAATCGGTGGTCGCGTACGACGCGGAAGGACGGACTTTAGGCGGTGGTATTATTGGCTGATGCCAATCGTCGTAAAAGGGGACGGAACCAGAGAAGAGTTTGAAATTGAAAAGCTTTTACGGTCTCTGATCCATTCGGGAGCGGACCAAGGACTTGCGCAAAAAGTGGCTGATGTCATCCGTAAACAGATAACGGAGGGCATGTCGACAACGGCGATATATCACGAAGCGTTTAAGCTTTTGCGGAAAGAGGAACGGACTTTAGCGGCGCGATATTCGATGCGGCGCGCCATTCTTGAACTCGGGCCGACGGGTTTCCCGTTCGAGGATTTCGTGAGCGAACTTCTGAAAGCAAAGGGCTACAAAACGGAGACGAGAGTCACCGTTCCCGGCCGCTGTGCGACGCATGAAGTTGATGTCGTGTTTTCAAAAGGAGACAAAACAATAGGCGCCGAATTGAAATTCCATAACACGCCCGGTTTTAAAACCGATCTCAAAACCGCGCTCTACGTGCGCGCGCGGTTCTGGGATATAGAGTGGGGCGCCGAAGACAGAAAAGAGAAGGCGGGCATCGACGAAGGCTGGCTCATTACGAATACTAAGTTCTCAGGCAGCGCCATTGATTACGCCGCGTGCGCGGGCATTCATCTCGTCGGCTGGAGTTATCCGCACGGCGGGTCTTTGGCCGACATGATAGAAGAAACGGGCATATATCCGGTTACCGTCCTCACGGCATTGTCGGGCGCGGATAAAGCGCGCCTTCTTAAAAGCGGGGTCCGCATGTGTTCTTCAGTTGCGGAAAACCCCGACCTCTTATCCAAGGCGGGTATTACCGGCAAAAAATTCAAGGATGCGGTTGCGGAAAGCGTAAGCCTGTGCGCGGTACGCTCATAAATCTCATGTCTCAATTCTACAAACCTGACAGAAAAACGGATTGGAATTACGGCGGCTCGCGCTGGCGCCTGTCCCGTTCGAAAATCGACCTTTTCAAGGAATGCGCGCGCTGTTTTTATTTGGATAACAAGCTCGGCACGGCTCGCCCGCCGGGTTTTCCGTTTAACCTGAACTCGGCAGTGGATGCGCTCTTTAAAAAAGAGTTCGATATTCACCGCTTGAATGGAACCGTGCACCCTCTTATGGAGCAGTACGGCGTGGATGCCGTTCCGTTTCAGCATCCGAAAATGGACATCTGGCGCGAGAACTTCAAAGGCGTTGATTTTTTGCATCCCGAGACCGGCATGACGGTATCCGGCGCGGTCGACGACGTGTGGGTGAATCCGAAGGGCGAACTGATGGTCGTCGACTACAAATCAACTTCGAAAGACAAGAAAATCGAGGCCCTTGATGAGGAGTGGCATGCGGGTTACAAACGCCAAATGGAGGTGTATCAGTGGCTCCTCCGCAAAAACGGATTTAAGGTATCGGATACGGGCTACTTCGTATACGCGAACGCAGGAAAGGATAAGAGAGCCTTTGACGGCATTTTGGAATTCGAGGTAACGTTGATTCCGCACACGGGCAATGCGTCCTGGGTAGACGGCACGCTTCTTGATATCAAAGCATGCCTCGATTCCGACGATATTCCCGAAGCATCTCCCGACTGCGATTATTGCCGATACAGGGAGTTTGCGGGGAAAAAGTTCAAAGCGCACGTCGAGGCGAAAAAGAAAGCAGGTAAAAAACAAAATGCGGACGAAAAGCTATTCGGTTAAAGATTTTAAGGCGAACGTTATTGCGGTCGTAAAAAAGATTCCGAAAGGAAAAACGCTTTCGTATAAAGAGGTGGCCGCGAAGGCCGGACACCCGCTGGCGGCGCGCGCCGTGGGCACTATTATGCGCACCAATACGGACAAAAGCGTGCCCTGCCACCGCGTCATAAAAAGCGACGGAACACTCGGCGGCTATAACGGATTGCGCGGCGAAAAAGCGCGCCTCCTTAAATCGGAAGGATATGCTCGAGCATAAAACCGCTTTTACCGAACCCCCGACCGCCGACCGATTTCTTCGGTGCCCTGATATGAAATGCAGAAAGGTAGGTTTTTCCGCGGATGATTCGGTCTGTACCTGCGGCGCAGCGCTCGTGCACGCGACTTTGTCCGAAATCACTTCTGATATTCTGCTTCGGAGAACCGCAAAAATCGAAACATTGCGAAAAAAATCTGATGCGGCGGAACGCCCCGGATTCCTGTCTTTCTCAAACTGGGCTCTTAGATTCGGAGTAGACTCGCTTACTTTTAAGACATGTGCAACGGTTTTGATGCGTGATCGTGCGTATGAAAAACACGTCATCGCGCTTGATAGCCCGGGAAAGCGCTTCATCTGCGATGCGGAGTTTAGTGCGGGAGTAATACGCGAGATAGCAGAGCGCCCCAACAAGCAGCGGAGGACATCCGCGCGGCTTTTAGCAGCGCTTTCGGCAATGCCCGGGAGCGCCGCAGGTAAACGCGAATATGGAAGTGCAGATTGAGCCGAGTTGGAAAGCGCAATTGGCGGATGAATTCGATACGCCGTACTTTGCGGAACTTGCTGCAGAAATAAAAAGCGCATACGCAAAATCTCCAGTTTACCCGCATCCGAAATTGGTATTCCGCGCATTCGAACTTTGCCCGTTTGAGGCGGTAAAAGTCGTGATTCTCGGGCAGGACCCGTATCATGGCAAAGGACAGGCGAACGGACTTTCGTTTGCCGTAAACGACGGCGTCCCGCTTCCTCCTTCATTGCAGAATATTTTCAAAGAAATTGAATCCGACTTGGGCGAACCGATGAAAAACAAAAGCGGCGATTTGTCGCGCTGGGCTCGGCAAGGAGTTCTTTTACTGAACGCGACCCTGACCGTGGAAGCAGGAAAAGCGGGTTCGCATCAGGGGAAAGGCTGGGAAGAATTTACCGATGCCGCGGTGCGCGCGCTTTCGGAAAAACGCGAACATCTGGTCTTTGTATTGTGGGGGAATTACGCAAAGGCGAAAGGCGCGCATATCGACCGTGCGAAACATCTGGTTATCGAATCGCCGCACCCGTCGCCGTTCTCCGCGTATTCCGGTTTTTTCGGCTCCAAGCCCTTCAGCCGCGCAAACGCCTATTTGATAGAACACGAAAAAGAACCGATTGACTGGCTTTCATAGCGCGAAGGTCCGTCCTTGTAATGAATCTCACCGGGTACGCTTTTAGTGCTTTCATATATGAAAGCACCGCTACTATATATGATAACAGCGCGGAAACGGGCTGAGTGCGGCACTGATGCCGCCGCGTTTGCTATTATTGCCTGAATGAAAGGCATGCCGGCGGGATTTACGCATACAGAGGACGCATACGGCATTTCTTCCTTTGTTCTTGATTCAAACGGACTTGAAGTGCTTGTCGCGCCGCGCACAGACGCGCCGGTTGTCGGGACCATGGTGACTTATCGCGTTGGAAGCCGGCACGAACAGGCGGGGCACACGGGCGCGACGCACATACTTGAACACGTCATGTTCAAAGGTTCCGTACACTTCGACCCGAAAAAAGGCCGCGGCATCTGGCAGCTGTTGGAGAAGAAAGGCGCACAGGGGAATGCGACGACGTGGTGCGACCGCACGAATTACTACTGGATTTCGCCGTCGCATCTTTTTAAGG
>CAYZDT010000045.1:0-5367 GCA_964477415.1 uncultured Candidatus Saccharibacteria bacterium
TGAAAAGATTACGGGCTCAAAAGAGGGCGATTCCGTCAATTTTGAAGTACTCCTGACCGACGACGGCAAAAAGACCGAGGTCGGCGTGCCGACTGTTTCGGGCGCAAAGGCGGCCGGCAAGATACTTACCGAAGGAAAGGGCAAGAAAGTCATTGTCGTTCGCTACAAACAGAAAAGCCGCTACCACAAGAAGAAAGGCCATCGCCAGCCGTTTGCGAAAGTCCAGATCGAAAGCATCTAAGCTTTCACTATGTCTGAGAAAGACCGATGTCCTGATAGTGCCCGCAGGGAACGTCAGGCTCGGGGAATAGAGCGCCCTCTAATGCCGAAGAAAGGCTGGGCGCTTTTAGCGTATATGTACAACGATTTCATAGGACACGCGCCCGACCGCGAAGGCGCGCTCTCTATGGCTATCGGGGCCGCAAAGCTGGACCCCGAATTCGAGGGTTTTAATGACGGCGACTTCGCGCTTTTAACCGATCAAATCAGGCAGACGTACCCGAATCTCTAGTGTTTGACATATATTACTAATATTGTATAGTAATTATATGAGTCACGAAGGGGGAAACAGATTCGTGAAAGGCGCAGTAGGATTATTCCGTGCGCTTGTATTGAGTGCCGACAGCGCGTTTAGAAAAGAACCCGAACGTTCGCTTTCACTCAGCGATTTAATCCGGAGCGGGGATTTGCCCGTTACTTCGGCGAGCGGTTCCGTAGGGCATGACGGAGAGTCTCTGTTTCAGCATACTCAATCTCCGCACCAGCGGATAGTCCACGGCCCAACAAAGTCAAAACTAACCCTGCTTCAGGGAGGGAAGAAGTAAGCGCGGTGATAAGTTCGCGTGCGGTGTAATCGCCCTCGGGCGTCGTTGAGAGCGCGAAAATTACCTCCGCTATGCCGTCTTTTCTGATGCGCGCCTCCAGTTCTTTAATCCGGAGGACGGGGGCGTTTTTACGTTCTGTCATCGGCATAAGGCCGCCGAGGACGAAATACATGCCGCGGTACGCTTTCGATGATTCAATTGCTTCGACGTCCGCGTCTTTTTCGACGACCATCAGGGTTTTCACATCACGGTCGGCGTTACGGCAGATTCCGCACGCGCCCTGAATAACGTCTTCTGAATAGCGGAAACAGCTTTTGCAGAGTGCGGCTTTTTCGCCTAACTCTTTTATAAGCGCCGCGGCTCTTTCGCGGAACGAAGGATTCTTGCCCAAAAGATACTGCACCAATCTTCGCGCCTGCCGCGGACCGATACCCGGGAATTCAGAAAACAAGCGTGTCAGTTCGTCTATCGGTCCCGCCATACCCGGTTAGTTCAACGCGGCATTGTTTCCGTGCACATGCGCTACGGAAACATCCAGCTGATAAAAGTCATTTATTCGGTTTCTCGATCTGCTCGGAATATTCATTTTATTTCTCATGCGCTATGCCACGTTGTACTACCGGGCATACCTTAGAACGTGTCGTCGTCCGCGGGCGCTGTGGCCGCCATTTCTCCGTAATTTGATTTCTCAAGAGACAGGTAGGTAACGCGCTTCGCATCGAAGTAGAGGTCTACTTTGCCGGTAGGGCCGTTTCGGTGCTTTTCAATTAGAATTTCAACGGTATTGCTCTTCTCTTCATGCTCTTCTTTGTAGCGGTCTTCGTTGTGGATGAAGATAACCACGTCGGCGTCCTGTTCGATTGAGCCCGAGTCGCGCAAGTCGGAAAGGCGCGGGCGGCCACGGCGCTGTTCGATAGCGCGCGAAAGCTGGGACAGCGCCAAGACAGGCACGTCCAATTCGCGCGCCAGCGATTTCAGTGATCGCGAAATTTCCGTAACCTGCTGGACCATCGAATCGGACTGGCGGGAGGAGGCTGCGGTCATAAGCTGGAGGTAGTCCACGATTAAAAGTCCGATGCCGCGTTCGCGCTTCAGGCGGCGCGCGACGGAACGCATGGTGAGCGCATTGTTTGCCGGCTGGTCGTCGATATAGATAGGAGCCTTTGAAAGGCGCCCCATGGCGTCTCTGATTTTCTCGAATTCTTCGTCTGAGTCGATTTTTCCCGTGCGCAACTTCCACGCGTCCACTTTCGCTTCGGACGCGAGCATGCGGTCCACCAATTGCTGAGAACTCATTTCAAGAGAAAAGATGCCGACGGGGGTTCCGTACTGCACCGCGGTTCTTCGTGCGATATCGAGTGCGAGCGCCGTCTTACCGACCGACGGACGTGCGGCGAGAATGATGAGGTCCGAACGCTGGAAGCCCGCAAGAATGTTGTCGAGTTCCTTGAAACCCGTCGGCACGCCGCGCATTTCGTTGTCGCCCTTATGCAGGTTGTCGAAGCGTTCAAACGCCTCCTTTAATTCGTCGCCCAAGGCGACGAATTTTCTGGTAGTGGGGGAAGTGGTGGCTTCGGAAAGGCGCTTTTCGGCTGCGTCGACGATTTCCTCGACGTCTCTTGATTCGTCGTAGCCTATTTGGCCGATATCGTCCGCCGCTTCAATCACGCCGCGCATGATTGATTTTTTCTGTACGATTTCAGCGTAATACTTGAGGTTTGCCGACGTGGGGACCGCCGATACCAACTCCGCCAGATACGAGTTGCCGCCTGCGCGCTCAAGCTCGTTCATGTCTTTGAGGCGGTTCGCGACCGACAGGAGGTCAATCGGATTGCCGCCCGCCGCAAGGTCGGTCATCGCGCGGAAAATCAGGCGGTGTTTTTCGACGTAGAAAGAATCGGTCGATACGACGTCGGTTATTTCATGTATCGCGTCCGCCTTTAGCATGACGGAGCCTAGGAGCGCCCGTTCTGCGTCTAAGGATTGCGGAGGAATGCGCGCGTCTTTCATACCTATAGCCTATCGCCAGACCGGCAATCGGCAAAATCGTCGAAACACAGAGTTGTCCACCGAGGTTTACACAGGGCCTAAAACCACTTTTTGAACTTGAAGTAGGCGAAGAAGAGGATTGCCAAAGTCGTCATGCTGCCGACGATTATCCAAAAGTCGCCCGGCGCGCCGACAATAGGCAGGTAATGCGTGTTCATGCCGAAAATGCTTGAAATGAGCGCCAAGGGGAAGGTGACGAATGCCATAATCGTGAGGTTCTTCATCACCTCGTTTTGGCGCGTATAGAGTAGCGCCATGTTCGTTTCTCTGAGTTCGGTTATCGTTTCGGTCAAAGCCATTGCATGCGCATACACCCGCGCATGGAACGACTTTACGCCGCGCAGGTAATTTCCGTACGCTTCTCCGAAGGTCATGACGCCGATTTGTTCTAAGCCCGCAAGGACGTCGGTGTGCGCGGTAAGGGTTCGTTTCTGATTCAAAAGCTCGCGCGCGGCGCGCGATATCGTGACGACCATCTCTTTTTCGTGTCCCGAAAACATTTCATTTTCAATCGAGCTTATAGTGTCTTCCAAAGATTCAAGTTCGTCCTCGACGCTCTGATAGAGGCGCTCGGTCAATTCCAAAAGCACATGTCCGCTCTCAAAGCGCATCGTCGGCGCGTGCTTAAGGAGACTCTCGGCTTCGAACGAACGGATGAAGTCGTATATCGCGGGTACCGTATCGTAGTGGGCGGTAATAAGAAAACTTTTGCCGATAACGAAATCCACCTCCTGCGCGGCCGTCATGCCGCGGGAATAGCGAAGCGCAGGGAAGTGGAGCACCGTATAGGCTACTTTGGGATACAAATCGACGCGCGACTTGTAGGTAGGAGAGAGCAAATCCTGCGACAAAAGGGTCGAGAGGTTGAATTCAAGCGCAATTTGGTCGACTTCGTCTGCTGTGGGACTTTCCAGGTCCACCCATTGCACGCCTTGATGCTCGAACCGCGTAATCATGCATAACAGTATACCGCCCGTTCGCATCCGCTCGCGTTCGGTGTGGCATAATGGAGCGTTATGGACGAAGACGGAATGAAGAAAAATCGCGGATGGGGCGGAAAGACGCTCGCGATTATCGCGATTCTGTTTCTTGCAGTCGGTTTTTATTCCGGAACTCAGTTTCGGGGCAGCGTTCCGTGGGACGGCGCCCCGCGTCCGTCGGTTGATGCGCCCGACTCGGCTGATTTGGCTCCGTTTTTCAAAGCGTGGCAGCTTCTGGACGAGCATTTCGTCTCTTCCGCCACGACGACTGAAGACGCCGTCACAAAAGAAGAGAAGGTATGGGGCGCAATACAGGGCCTTGCCGCGTCATACGGCGATCCCTATACGGAATTTTTCCCGCCGAAGGAGAAAGACCTTTTCGACAGCCAGGTTTTGGGCAATTTCGGCGGCGTGGGCATGGAAATTGAAATACGAAACGGCGTCCTCACGGTCGCATCTCCTTTGAAAGATACGCCTGCGTACAAGGCCGGCGTTAAAAGCGGAGATCTTATTCTCAAGATTGACGGAGAAGCGACGAGTGAGATGGACGTGAATGACGCGGTATCGAAAATCCGCGGCGAAGCGGGTACGAAAGTAGTCATAACGTTCGCACGGGACGGCGGGGCGCCGTTTGAAACGGAAATAACGCGCCAAATCATCAACCTCCCGACGGTCGATACCAAACTCAGAGACGACGGCGTGTTCGTGATTACCCTCTATTCATTCAATGCTGCCGCACCCGACAAGTTCAGACAGGCTTTGCGTGAATTCGCCGATTCGGGATCCGACAAGATGATTATCGACCTCCGAGGGAACCCCGGCGGCTATCTGGAAGCCGCGGTCGATATCGCAAGCTGGTATCTGCCGGTCGGAAAGACCGTGGTAACCGAAGATTCGGGCGGAAAGCGCGAATCGACCGTCTATCGTTCCCGCGGATACGACGTGTTCTCGGACAACCTCAAACTGGCGATTTTGATAGACAGCGGTTCCGCATCCGCTTCGGAGATTTTGGCGGGCGCGCTACATGACCACGGCATCGCAACCTTGGTCGGACAGAAGTCATTCGGCAAGGGTTCCGTCCAGCAGGTCTTTGACGTGACCGACAAGACGTCGATAAAAATAACGATTGCAAAGTGGCTCACGCCCGCGGGCATTTCTATTTCGCATCAGGGCATTACGCCCGATATCGAGGTGGAGCTGACCAAAGAAGATATTGAGGCAAAAAAAGACCCGCAGCTAGAGCGCGCGGCAGAGTTTCTGAAAACCGGAAAATAGTACAGGCCGCTTTTTCCCGCCCTTTCGACCGCTATCATATATGAAAGCGGGAACGGATTTTTAAAAATTCGGAGAGTTGCCCGCGCCCTTAGGCGCGGGTATACTTTTTCATACGACTATGCAGGTCATTCTTCTCAAAGACGTTAAGAAAGTAGGGCAGCGGGGAAGCGTGGTAAGCGTCGCGGACGGATACGGCATGAATGTTTTGATTCGCGGAAAGCTGGCCCTGCCCGCGACTC
>CAYZDT010000046.1:0-5241 GCA_964477415.1 uncultured Candidatus Saccharibacteria bacterium
CTTTTTTACAAATGGATGCCGCAATTAATCATGGCAACAGCGGAGGACCATTAGTAAGTAGTAGAGGTGAAGTTGTCGGAGTTAATACTGCCAGTTTAACTGGCACCCAAGGCATTTATTTTGCAGTACCGATAGACGTAGTGCAGACATGGATTCCTTCTCTAACTCAAAATGGGCAAAGTCGTTACGAGGTCCATCCTATCGGCAGCACAATAGATATAAAAGAATCCATATTGTTACCAATTCAACTTAACCCAGATCTCAGTTGTGCATCTTTGGGATTTAAAAACGACGATTTGAATATTTGTCAGTATTTCAGAAGCTATCCTTCCGATTATATTTGGCATACCCTAAAAGGGCAGTAATGAATTCTGTATTCCATCTTTTTGATATACAATCAGAGCTTCCATGGATTTGTTCAAACTAGGTAAGGAACACAAGCTACGGTACGGGGAGAATCCGCATCAGGAAGGGGCGTTTTTTGAGACCGACGACGGAGAGGGCGACCCTTTGGCTTTGCCGAAATTCCAAGTCCTTCAGGGTAAGGAGCTTTCCTATAACAACTACCTCGATATGGACGGGGCGCTTTTTGCGCTCTCGCACCTAGGGGGAGAGAAAGCGGCGTGTGTCATCGTAAAACATACGAATCCCTGCGGAGCGGCGAAGAAAGATACGGTTGCGGAAGCGTATCAGGCGGCGTGGTACGAGGGTGACCCGCTGGCCGCTTTCGGCGGGATTATGGCGGTAAACCGCGAAGTCGACGGAGCTTTGGCGGAGAAAATGATACAGAACTTTTTTGAAATTCTGATGGCGCCCTCCATAACGGAAGAAGCGAAGGCGGTATTTGCGAAAAAGCCGAACCTGCGCGTTTTGATAAACCTCGCGCTTCAAAATCCCGTTCCTGCGACCGCCAAACAGATTCACAAAATCCGCGGCGGAGTATTGGTTCAGAACGCCGACACCGCGGTTGTGACTCGCGACATGCTGAAGACGGTTACAAAGCGCGCGCCGACGGAGGAAGAGATAAACGACATGTTTTTCGCGTGGGCGGTATGCCGCTCCACGAAATCCAACACGGTCGTAGCCGCAAAAGGCGAAACCCTCATCGCCTCGGGCGCGGGCCAGCAGGACAGGGTTCGCTGCGCGGAATTGTGCGTATCGAAAGGGGGAGAGAAGATGAAAGGCGCGGTCGCGGCTTCGGACGCTTTCTTCCCGTTCCCTGACGGACTCGAAGTACTTCTTAAATCAGGCGTTACGGCGGTGATTCAGCCCGGCGGCTCGGTAAACGACGCAAAGGTTATCGAAGCGGCGGACAAAGCGGGGATTGCGATGGTCACAACCGGCATCCGCGCCTTCCGCCACTAGCCCCTTTCAAGATTTTCCAGGATCCCGCATTCCTTCTAAGCTCAGACTGCTATCATATATGATAGCAGTCGGAATTATGTAAAAACGCCGCGAAAGCGGCGTTTTAGATTCGCGCTCTCTATCTTTTCTAGTTTTCCTCAGCTTTTGATTTCGGGGTTGAAGTTGAGAGTTTGTCTAAAGGAAGAATCTCCTTCAAGGCATCCAAGTCCGAGACGCCGTAGTAGGATTTGCCGTTCACCACGAATGCGGGTAGGGTGTTTTGTATTTTGTTGATGGCAATCAAAGTCTCGATGGCGCCCAAGTTAAGGTTGTAATCGAACGAGTACACGCGGAGCTGAGGATACGTCTCGCGCAGGTACGAAAGCACGCGGCCAGCGGATTCGCATTTCTCGCAATCGCCCGCGTTCGAGTAGAAGTAGAGGACGAAGACCGGCTTCAAATCGCACTTCACGGCGACCTGCTGCATAAGAAGGTAATCCTTGATTTCAAGAAGAGAATACTGGCGCTTCAGCTGCAGCACGGTCGCGTTATTGGAGCCCAATTGCCCCTCGGTATAATCCAGCCGGTCAGCGAGGTTATTCAGCTCCGACGAAAGCACGCTGTTTTCCTTCAAAGCCGAGCAGGAGAGCTGTGCGAGAAGGTCGAACTGCGTCTCGAGTGAGAGCGTGTCTATCGAAATCTGCTGCTGGATGCTCTGGATTTCCTTTACGCGGAGGCCGTTTATGGAATCCGACACCCAAAAGCCCGTCGCGAATATCGCGCTTGCGATTATGAATGCCAGAACGGCGTTTCTCACTGCGGGATTTTTCATATTTATCTCCACGACCTGCGGGTTCCCATCGCAACGTCAGCAACGGCGCGAATCTGCCATATGGTAGCTATTGTCATGTACAAAAGGAAGTACCAGAGGAACGTAAGGCCTAAGCGCGTTTCTTTGTGGCCGATTCTCGCCCCCACCATAACGGAGCCGAACACGATGAGAAGCGTAAGGACGGAAAGGACGGACATGGCGGTTACCGGCATGAAAAACCAGCTCGTCCAGTGCGTGAAGATAGAAAGCGTGACCGGCACCTCCATGAAATGCGCAATAGTATCTCCCAACTCGCCCGCGCCGCGGATAAGCGCAAGGAAGAAAAGCGCGATGATTGAGAAAACCGAGAAGACCGCAAAGGGAAGAACGAACATGCCCACGACGCCCATGCGCGGATTCAGAAAGAGTTCGCGGTAATCGGCGCTATTCCTGAGGAATCCTGTTGTCCAGCGCGTGCGCTGTTTTACCAAGCCGCCGACGGTTTTCGGGACTTTAGTAAACACCGAGGCATTCGGGGCGTTTTGGATGCGCCAGCCGGCTTTCTGAAGGCGAAGCGCAATTTCCATGTCTTCGGTCTGATGGGCGGGGCGGAAGGGGCCCAGCTCTTCAAATACTTTTTTTCTGAATACTGTGAAAGGGCCGGGAGTCACATAGAGGCCGTTTAAGGTCGCCAAGGAGTGACGGAGCATGATGCCAAAGAGGTATTCAGCTTCCTGCATTTTTTCAAGAATCGTTTTCGGCTCGTGGACCGACATGGAAGAGGTTACCGCGCCGATATCGGGCGCGTCGAAGTTTGCGACGATGCGTTTCAGCGCTTCTTTAGTAACAAACGAGTCCGCGTCGAGACAGGCGATAAATTCGCTCTTCGCCGTAGTCAAACCCGCGTTCAATGCCGTGTGCTTGCCGCCGTTTTCTTTCCGGATAACGGTAATCTGCGGATTCTCCGCGTAGCGCGCCATAACGATCGGCGTATCGTCGGTCGAGCCGTCGTCGACGAGAATGACCGAGAGTTTTTCTTTCGGATAGTCCAAGGCGAGTACCGAGTCGACGGTCGCGGACAGCGTCGTCGCTTCGTTGTATGAGGGGATGATGACCGACACCGACGGGTATTCCGCGCCGCCCGTGAGCGACCTTCTCCTCTTCGCGTCTTTTTCAAAGAAGGTCAAAATGACGAATACCTCGAAAAAGAGGGCAAGGAACAAAAGCGGGTAGGTCAAAAAAGAAGTGAATTCGGCCATGGATTTAAGCCAGTCTATCAGAAAACGAGCTTGACGGACAGCCCTATTTTCCGTGTTTTGTGCTACCATTCTTCCGTGAACAAGGCCTCAGAAGACGCATTCGGAGTCGGACACGCGCACCCTCTTTCCCGCGCCGTGTCGGAGGCGAATCGCATATTCGCCGACATGGGATTTAGCCTTGAGGAAGGCCCGTACATCGAGACGATTGAAAACAACTTCGACGCTTTGAACTTTCCCAAAGACCATCCCGCGCGCGACATGCAGGATTCGTTCTTTCTCTCGAAAGAACCGGAACATATGCTCCGCACGCACACGACCGACGTTCATGCGCGCTACATAAAAGACGCGCTTGCACGCGGCGTGAATCCGCCGTACCGCCTTATTGCGGTCGGCAAAGTGTTCAGAAACGAAGCGACCGACATTACGCACGAAGCCGAGTTTTATCAGGTGGACGGGTTCGTTCTTGAAAAGGGAATTACGTTAGGGCATCTGAAAGGCACGCTCACGGAGTTTTACAGCCGGCTTACGGGAGGGCAGGCGGAGATACGTTTCCGTCCCTCATTCTTTCCGTTTACGGAGCCAAGCGTGGAAATAGATATGCGCGTCATGGGCGACTCAGTTCCGGAGAAACTTCGCGGCAGATGGATTGAAGTCATGGGCGCAGGCATGACCCACCCGAACGTCATCAGAAACTACGGCCTCGATCCGAATGAATGGCGCGGGTTCGCGTTCGGCGGCGGTTTGGACCGCGTGGTGATGCTCCGTTCGGGAATCGACGACATCCGCCACATGCATTCGGGCGATTTGCGCTTCGTGAACCAATTCTAATCATGAAAGTCTCACGCGCCTGGCTTCAGCGATTTTTCGACACGCCGCTTCCGCAGGCGGAGGAGCTGCGCGACGTGTTTACATTCCACGCGTTCGAAGTTGAAGAAGTAGAGGGCGACGTCTTGGATATTAAAGTCTTGCCCGATCGCGCGGGCTACGCGATGAGCCATCGCGGCATCGCGTACGAACTTTCGGCGATTTTGAATATGCCGATGAAAGACGATCCGCTTTCGGCGCCGTTACCGCAGTGGAATGAAACCGACGGACTTTCGATAGATGCTGACCCGCGATACGTCATTCGCCACACGGCGGCCTTAGTCAAAGGCGTGAAAGTTGGCCCTTCGCCCGCATGGCTCAAAGAAGCTTTGGAATCGGTGGGGCAGCGTTCAATCAACAACATCGTCGACGCCTCGAACTTTGTCATGCTGAATATCGGGCAGCCGAACCACGCGTTTGATGCGGGCAAGGTAACCAAAGAGGGTAAGGCGCACATGATTACGATTCGCGAAGCAAAAAAGGGAGAGAAAGTACTTCTCTTGTCGGGCGAGGAGAAAGAGCTTCACCCCGGCATTTTCATATTTGCGGACGGCGTAAAAGGTACGCCCCTTGATATTGCGGGCGTGAAAGGCGGTATGGATTCGGGCGTGACAGAGGCGACGACGGATTTGTTCGTCTCGGCAGGGAATTATGACGGCACGCTGTTGCGTAAAGCATCCCAAGCGGCGCGCGTCGTGACCGACGCGTCGCAGCGCTTCCAGAACAGACCGTCGCCGGAATTGACCATGTACGGCATGCGGGACGTCCTCGCGTTGATTCAGGAAGTCGCGGGCGGGGAAATTGCGGGCGTTATCGATTTCTATCCGAAGAAGGCGGAGCAGAAAACCGCGAGCGTTTCCGTATCTGTTGTGCAGGATATTCTCGGAAAAAACTTTACGGAAAAAGAGATTGAAGACGCGTTTACCCGCCTTCAGTTCTCGTACGAAAAGAAGGGTGGCACGT
>CAYZDT010000047.1:0-5197 GCA_964477415.1 uncultured Candidatus Saccharibacteria bacterium
TAACCGACAAAAACGGTGTCTCTGATACGAAAGTCAGAAAAATCGTAGTAGACGCCCCCGCGCCGCTTGCGCACGATGCGCAGGCGCCAAACTATCCGCTGTCGCCCGCCGGCGAGAACGCTAATCTCGCAATAACTTCTTCAAAAAGCGCCGATCCGAAATTCACGAACGTCCGTATCGAGCCTTTGAACGTCTATGTCGGAGACACGCAGACCTTAACCGCCGTGGTCACGTCTTCGGTTCCCGTGGCGTCGGTTACGGCAACTATGGTTCTTGATAGCCAGACGGTTACCATACCGCTTACGAAGTCAGCCGCCGATCCGACCGGCAACACGTACCAAGCATCGTGGGTTGTTTTTGACACGCATGTGGCGACGTATAAGACGACATTCACGGCGTGGAATATATCGGGGAAAGAAAATACAACCGTGCTTGCATGGTCGGATCCCTGCGCGGGAATAACACAAGGAGTAAATTCTTCGCTGTCGGCAAATTGTGCGGTTTCCGCAGTATCGGGTCTTGACGGCGGGAATCTGACGATACCTCAGGGTGTGACGCTTACCCTGGGCTCCGGAGCGGTGTGGGTGTGGAATCCCGGCACGTCGGTAACCGTGAACGGCGCCATAGCAGTTTCCGGCACCGCGTCCGCAAAGAAGGGATATCTGTTTTACAGCGGCTCAACGAACGATTCCGCAAATACGACTACGGTATATTACGGCCCAAACGCAACTATGTCCGGATACGTTCGCGCCGGTCCTTGGTTCGTGTTTGACGACTTATTTGACGTATTGCCCGGAACAAAAACATCCAATACCGTGACCGTACGGGGAATACCTGACGGCAGTCCGGTTACGCTTACCGACAGCGGCATGGGCGAATCAAATATGCTGATAAGTATAAATGGAGGAACGTGGAGCGCAACGGGAACTATGAACTCCGGAGATACGCTCGCTATTAAGTTTACTGGGAGCGAGTACCTTACCACTTACGGCGTTACCGCGACGGTGGGCGGATCTTCTTCTACCTTCTACGTTACTACTCGCGAGGAATTTTGTAAGTTCTGTTAACGGACATATAAAAGAGCAGATTACCGATATATAGCTTTTGCGCCGTTGTAAAAGGGCGCTTTTTCGGCTATTCTTCACACGATTGGGAGATCGTCTAATGGTAGGACATGTGCCTCTGGAGCACAGTATCTAGGTTCGAGTCCTAGTCTCCCAGCCCTTCGTCGCACAAGCTCCTCAGGGCCTTCGGCAATGAGGAGTTTTGCGTATACGAAGGTCCCGAGCGAGCGAAGCGACGAGGGAAAAGGTTAAGATTTACTGATGAAATATACCGTTTATATTCTTGAATGCGCGGATAGATCTTTGTACGTCGGATGCACCAATAACCTTCATAGGAGAATCGATCAGCATAATAATTCTAAATCGGGTGCGCACTATACAAAAATCCGTCGCCCGGTGATTTTGAAATATAGTGAACAATTTAGTAGTTTAAAAGAGGCTCGAAGACGCGAGGCAGAACTTAAGGGTTGGCGACGAGAAAAGAAGCTTGCTTTGTTCAATTAGTTTCTTTGAAAATATGTCTGTTTACTCCGGGAACGCTTGTAATAAAATAGGCCGGTGTCCGTCCGTAATATGTTGAAACCGAAATATATCGTCTTAGGGGTGTTCCTTCTTGCCATACTCGCCGCAGGCGGCGCGCTTCTCTTTTTCGGCGACAGAGAGCAGGGCGGGGAACAGATTGCGTGCACCATGGAGGCGCTGATGTGCCCTGACGGCTCGTACGTCGGACGTTCGGGGCCTTCGTGCGCATTTTCCGCGTGTCCCGAGATGCCGTACGTTGAAGGGACGCTGGAACAGAATCAAAACGGCTTCAGGCTCGTATTCGGAGCGCCGCAGGCGGGCCAGGAAGTGTCGTACGCGATGCCGCTTGAAATAAAAGTTTCGAATGCGCTCGCTGATTTTGTCGGGAAGAAGGTGCGCGTGTACGGCTCATTCACCGAAGGGGCCGTGTTTGCCGTTGATCGCCTCGAAGGTCTTTCAAGCGAAGAATCAAATCCCGAAGCGGCGACGCTTAAAGTCGGAGAGAGCGCCTATATAAACGGCGTGCGCGTAACACTTGTCGGAATCGTCTCGGACAGCCGCTGCCCCGCGGACGTTCAATGCATCTGGGAGGGGGAGTTGAAAGTAAAAGTCGCGCTGAAAAGCGATACCGATTCCGATGACGTCGAACTCTCTTCAATTGCGACACCCCACGCGTTTGATTCGTTCAAAGTTTCTATAGCCGGTGTTCTTCCCGCTGCGCATTCCGGAAGCGCGATACAGCCGGGGGAGTACCGCATCACATTTAAAGTAGAGAAAAACGGGTAACTCCCGTTTTCCGCGTGATACAGTAATTTTATGACTCCGCGCAGATTCTTTATGGGCCGCGCTATCGGTTTTGCCGTCGTGCTCGGTATTGTAGGTTTGGTCGGCGCTTTTTATGCACTCAATAACTACATCTACCAAGAGAAGCAAGGGGACGGCACCGTCGTCGAGCCGTATCGAGCGACGTTTTCCGGCACGTTCGTATGTCTCCCGCATAAGGACACAACGGGACCGCAGACCGACGAATGCGCGTTCGGTCTGGAGCTTCCCTCAGGCGAGTATTATGCGCTCGATACGGCACTGATGTCGCAGATTCCCCCCGAATTTTCGGCAGGCGATTATATAACCGCATCAGGTACGGTGACTCCAATAGAGCGCCTGAGCTCGGATCATTGGCAGAAATACGATGTTGAAGGAATATTCTCAGTCACTGATTCAGTTCGCGCTCAAAAACCCGCGCGGAATTATAAGGATGCTTCGTATCTTATCGACGGGCAGCAGGTAACGCTCGTGAACGGTTTTGCGGAAACTCTCGCGGCGCCGGATTCGGCTTCGAAAGTCATTACGCGCTATTTCGGCAACGAAGCATATGAGGATTTGAACGGCGATGGCAGGGAAGACGTGGTGTTTCTTTTGAGCCAAAATACGGGCGGTTCTGGCACTTTCTTTTATGCGGTCGGCGCAATCATAACCGATGATGGATATGTAGGTACGGACGGATACCTGCTGGGCGACCGCATAGCGCCGCAAACTATCAACCCGAGTCCCAATCCGCGCCACAAGGACGTGGTGGTCGTGAATTACGCAGACCGTGCCCCGGGAGAGCCAATGTCCGCGCAGCCCTCGGTCGGGAAGAGCGCGTATTTGAAACTCGATTCGTCCCGCATGCAGTGGGGAATCGTAGAACCGGATTTTGAAGGGGAGTCGCGGTAACTCGCATGGAAAAATTGATTCTGATTGCGTCGTGCGTGGTGGCGGTCGCAGCCGACATGCTTCTCGTGTGGTGGGCAAAACAGGCCGATCATCCGGCGTGGATACTCATACTCGGCATGATTCTTTTGAATGTTGCCGCGGTCGTCTGGGCGTATTCGATGTACAAGGGAATCGAGTCTGCGACCGCGATTACGTTTTATGCTCTGTTTACGGTTGCAGGGTGTTCTTTGCTCGGATTTCTCGTATTTAAAGAAGCACTGACCGCCGTGAATGCGGTCGGCATCGGACTCTCCTTGATAGCCCTCGTTTTAATCGGGATTTAGTTGCTGATTGCAGGCGCTTTGCCGACGTACGCGCGGTCGGTGAGCTGCGCTAAAAGAAATTGAGAAAAGTCGGCGCGGCTCAATCGCGGCCACCAGACGCCGTTCCCGAAGTTACCGACGGTAATTTTCCCGCGCGCGGGTCTGTTCGTTAAAAGGGGAACCCTGACCAAAGTCCAATCCAGCCCGCTCTCCCGCACCAATTCGCCCACGCGCTGTATGTCTTCGTATCCTTTATGGATAAGCATGCCGACGACGACGATGAGCGCGCCGAAAATAAGGCTCGGTCTGTCGAGGGAGCTCGGTATCGAAGGCGTGCCTAATGCAATGAGGCGCTTCACGCCGCGCTTTTTCATTGCAGTGATTATCTTTTCATACGCCGGCGCAAAAATGAGCTTGTCCTGACGCCCGACCGGTCCTATGACCGATACGACCGCATCCGAGCCCGCAACCGCTTTCTCAATCGCGTCGGCATCGTCAAGATCGCCGGCTGCAACCGAAAGTTTCGGGTTCTTCATGCGTATCTTTTCGGGCTTGCGCGCATACGCGACGATTTCATGACCCGCTTTCAGAGCGTCGCCGATAAAAAGCGCGCCTACATGCCCCGTTGCCCCGAAGACGGTAATTTTCATACGGCCTGTTCCGTTGTTATGAGTCCGTTTTTCCCGCGCTCCACGAAAGCGCGCCTAAAGCGAACGTTGCCGCCATGAGTCCGAAATCGCGCACCCCGATTGCCGTGAAGCCGATATCAAAGACGATAACCGCGAGATGAAGTGCAAGCAGCAATGCTGCAGGCGCGGTGAGGACGTTTATTGCAATCAATGTTCCGGCGATTACCTCAAACGCGCCGTTCAAGAGGACTATCATCGCCGGAGGAATATGAAGGAAGGCAGGGGCCCACTCGGGAACCCACGAGACCCAGTTCACGCCGTCCATAAGCTGCGAGAAACCGAACCAGAGAAACAGTGCGGCAAGCCCCATCCGCAATACCCACATGCCCGCGGCGTGTACGTTTTCTTTTGAGAAGTTCATACGCGGCTACTGTGCGGCTGCGCCGATTTTAAAGCCTGCAAGCACCTTCGCCTGCATGGCCGCACCGCCGTGCTGTTTGTTGAATTTTCCCGAACCATCTTTGCCGCAGAGCTGCAATATCGCCTGAGGTCCGCCGGGATGCTCCGGAATCCAGCTGGTGAGGTCGTATACGTTGCCGTTTATGGTAGACCAGCAGGACTGTGCGGTTGCATGAGTTGCGACTTCAGCTGCTGAAATGCCCGAAGATGCTGCAGGGGTGTCGGTCTGTGCCGGAGTGTCCGTGCTTGGGGTGCCGCCCGTATTCGGGTTCGTGCTTTCAGAAGATGCGCTCGTATCCGTGCTTTGTCCTGAGGGCTGATATTGCATCGACTCTTCTTTCTCGTGCCACACGAACCAGCCGACCGCCGCGACCAGAATTAGACCGATAAGAATAGTTACGATTTTATTGTTCATATTCATACTCTTAGGATAAAAGGTATTAAACTTCAGGACAAGCCCTGAACCTGTTCGCTTCGCGAACAGGTTCGTGCCAAGGCACGGAGT
>CAYZDT010000048.1:0-5186 GCA_964477415.1 uncultured Candidatus Saccharibacteria bacterium
CTCCGATACTGGTGTACCGAAGCCCCGGCAAACAATTCTGGAATAATTAGGTTACATCTATGCATTTTGAGCACAGAGGCCGCGCGCGCCTTTTAAACGCACTTGCCATGGGCGTGGCGCTTTCAGCCTGCGGAGCGCCCGCCCGCGAAACTGCAGTGGAGTCACCGATGGTGGGCGTAGAAGCGCCGAAAGAAGAGCTGCGCACTCCGCGGGCGGCGGCGAGCCTCGACGAACTTGAAGCGCGTTATGCCCGCGCGGGAGATGCGCAGACCGCATACGAGGACTGCGTAAGGCGGTTTACACCCGATTACGACGAACAAATGCGCATCTACGGCGAAATAAATCTCGGAGCCGAAGGCGGATGGATTTCCCCCGCAGTTGACGGCTGCGCAGACGAAAAAAGAACGCTCGATAGCGCTCTTGCAATTGCCGAAGGACGTCCTATGGAGGACTAAACCGCGGGGATTACCCTGCAGAACCGAGAGCGTCGTGCGAAGGAATGCGTTTATTTTCTTCTTCAGAAATCACTCCTCCGATGAGCGGGAAAATCTCGCGGGAAACGGCCCGTACCAGCTCCGGCGAAGGCTTGAGATGCGAATGGGTTCCTTTGGCAATACCCGTCCGTACCGCCTCTTCTATTTCTGAAATTGAAGGCGCCTCCCGCATGTTACAGAAGTACCGTAACCTGCCCGTTTGACACTTCGAGTACGCCGCCGTCTATGTCGAAATTTTCAACGCCTGCCGAGGTTTTTACGGCAATAAGTCCCGCCTTGAGGTTTGCAACGAACGGTTCATGGTTCGGCAACACGGTCACATCGCCCTCCGTAGTAGAAGCGGAAACCGACTCTGCCTTTCCTGAAAAAATATTCTCGTGAACTTTTGCAACGGTAACGTTCATATGCGTCCGGTTATTTTATACCAAGAAGTGATTTTGCTGAAGCTTCGCTTAACTGCCCTCTTCTTACTAATCCCCACACCATTTCGGACGAAAGCGGCGGCTGCGGCGCTCTCTGAACCGCCGTTACGGGGCGCGCGTTGTGCGGTTCTGCGGATGCGGGTCCCGAGACGTGGGTTCGTTTCGTTTTTTTCCTACGTAACTGCCGATACGCATCGGACAATTCGTCACGAGAGAAGTTCGTGCCGTACAAATATCCTTTATCCAAGGAAAGCGTGCGGAGCGGGTCGCCGGAAGACGATGCGCCGGTCCAGTACGCTACGAGCGCTTTCTCGCGGTTCCGCGCTTCGCTACTCACGACATGCTCTCTATTTCCGCGCCCTCCAAAGAGGCGGTCCTGTGCGATGCTGAATCGGGATTTCCCGCCTTCCCACGCCATACCTGCGCCCATATGAGCACAGGGCTTGAATAAATGCAATTAAGCGCCTTTTACCTGCTCGATGCCGCCCTTCATGTAAAATTCGGCCTCGGGCTTGTCGTCGTGCTTTCCGGCGACAATTTCATCGAATGCGCGCACAGTTTCTTCGAGGGGCACATACTGGCCTTTGATGCCGGTGAAGACTTCGGCGACGTGAGTCGGCTGCGAGAGGAAACGCTCAATCTTTCTTGCGCGGTAGACGGTCGCTTTATCCTCTTCCGAAAGCTCCTCGATACCAAGGATAGCGATAATGTCCTGCAGATCTTTGTAGCGCTGGAGAACCTGTTTTACGGCCTGCGCAACGCGGTAATGGTCTTCTCCTACGATATCGGGATCGAGAGCGGACGAAGAGGATTCCAACGGGTCGATTGCGGGATAAATGCCCAAGGAAGCCAACTGGCGGGACAAGACGATTTTAGAGTCCAAGTGCGAGAAGGTCGTTGCAGGAGCGGGGTCGGTGAGGTCGTCCGCGGGCACGTAAATCGCCTGTACGGACGTAATGGAACCTTTTGTGGTCGAGGTAATGCGCTCCTGAAGCGCGCCCATTTCTTCAGCCAACGTCGGCTGATAACCCACGGCGGACGGCACGCGGCCCAGAAGCGACGATACTTCGGAACCCGCCTGCACGAAGCGGAAGACGTTGTCCATGAAGAACAGAATGTCCTTGCCCATTTCATCGCGGAAATATTCCGCCATCGTAAGGCCCGACAAAGCGACGCGTGCGCGAGCGCCCGGAACCTCGTTCATCTGACCGAAAACCATGGCGAGTTTGTCGATAACGCCGGATTCGGTCATTTCATGCATCAGGTCGTTTCCTTCGCGCACGCGCTCGCCCACGCCTGCAAACACCGAATAGCCCGAGTGCGCCTTAGCGACGTTATGGATCAATTCCTGCATGAGAACCGTCTTGCCGACGCCGGCGCCGCCGAAGAGACCGACTTTGCCTCCCTTGATGAACGGCGCGAGAAGGTCGATTGCCTTGAGGCCTGTTTCAAAGACTTCCGCTTTCGTTTTCTGTTCGGTAAAAGGCGGCGCGTCGCGGTGGATGCCCCACTTCGGCGCCTTATCAGGCGCGGCTTTGCCGTCAATCGGATCGCCGAGAACGTTGAAGAGGCGGCCGAGCGCTTTCTCGCCGACTGGAACGGAAATAGCCGCGCCCGTGTCTTTGACCGTCATGCCGCGCGTGAGGCCGTTCGTGTCGTCCATCGCAATCGTGCGGACGCGGTTGACGCCGACGTGCTGCGCGACTTCAAGAACAACCTTGCGGTCCTTCTCCTGCCATACCAGTGCGTTCTTGATTGCCGGCAAATTTCCGTCGAACTTGACGTCGACGACCGGACCGATGACCTGCGTGATTGTTCCCTGCATAAAAATTACATTAATTTATACCGTATTAATTATTTTGACGCCATCGCCTCGATGCCGCCCACGATTTCCGAAACTTCGCGGGTTATCATCGCTTGCCGCACTTTGTTAAACGTGCGCGTCAGCGATTTCGAGCGTTCCAAGGACTTATCGGATGCGTTCTTCATGGCGACCATGCGGGCGGAATGTTCCGAAGCTTTCGATTCAAGCAGCGCGTGGAAGAACATAACGCCCACGAGGCGCGGAATAAGAGAGGACAGAACCGCTTCCTGCGATGGCTCGATGGTGTAAAAAGCGGGGCCTTTCGGGCGCTCTTTCTCGGCAAACTTCCCCTTCTCGGGAATAATCCCGCCGACGATTTCATCCAGAGTTTCGAGAGAAATCGGAAGAATGGTGCGGGAAACGGCCTCCTGTTCGAATGTTGATTTGAAGTTAGTGTACACAACGTCCACGCGGTCGTAATTTTTTGCGTTAAACGACTCCGCGATATCGTTTGAGACTTTCGCCAAATCGCTTATCACGATGTCGTCCGACACGTTTTCAAAACGTCCGGCTATGCCGTATCCGCGCCGATCGAAAAATTCCGCGCCCTTTCTTCCGAATGCGTAAATATCAACCGATTCCTTCGGCAGGTTAAGGGCGCTCGCGCGGTCATACGCCGCCCGCACTACGGCGCTGTTCAAAACGCCGCAGAGGCCTTTATCCGAAGTTACAACGACGATTGCCGCCTTTTTTACCGGGCGCTTCTCCGTAAGCGGATGCTTCACGTCGGAAAGAGACACGCTCATACGCTCGAGAATCGACAAAGCCGCGGTGGCATACGGACGGCCGGAAACCGCGCGCACCTGGGATTTGCGCATCTTGACCGCTGATACGGCCTCCATCGCCTTCGTCACCTTTCGGGTGCGAATGACGGACTTTATTTTTGTTTTGATGTCCTTAAGCGCCATGCGAGGAATTAGGCGGTCGCGGTGAATTTCGCCAATGCGTCCTTGAGCTTGCCTTCGGTTTCGTCTGAAATCGCCTTCTCTTTCTTTATCGCTTCAAGAATCTCCTTTCCTTCGCGCCCCATGTAGGCGAGGAATTTTTCCTCCACTTCTCCCATTTTTTCCGCGGGGAACGCGTCGAAGAATCCGTTCGTCGCGGCATAGATAACGACCGTCTGGCGTTCGAACGGAATCGGCGCGTGGTTTTTCTGGTTCAGAATCGCAGAAAGACGGCGGCCGGAGTCGATGGTTTTTTTGGTTGCGGCGTCCAAGTCCGAGGCAAACTGCATGAAAGCTTCGAGTTCCCTAAACTGCGCGAGGTCAAGCTTGATGCGGCCCGAGACTTTTTTCATCGCTTTCGTCTGCGCCGCGGAACCGACGCGCGACACCGAAGTTCCGACGTTAATCGCCGGACGCGTTCCTTTGTTGAAGAGGTCCGCCTCAAGAAAGAGCTGCCCGTCCGTAATCGAAATCACGTTCGTCGGAATGTACGCAGAAATGTCGCCTTCCTGCGTTTCAATAATCGGAAGCGCGGTTATCGAGCCTCCGCCTTTTTCCTTCGACAGTTTCGCGGCGCGCTCCAAGAGGCGGGAGTGAAGGTAAAAGATATCGCCCGGGTATGCTTCGCGACCCGGCGGACGGCGAAGCAAGAGGGACAGCTGGCGGTACGCAACGGCCTGCTTGGACAAATCGTCATACACGATGAGGACGTCGCGGCCTTTCTCCATGAAATATTCGCCGAGCGTCACGCCGCCGTACGGAGCCAAGAACTGGAACGCGGCGGGAGCGGATGCGGGAGCGTCAACGATAATCGTGTAATCCATCGCGCCGCGGTCCTTAAGGAGTTGCGCTACGCGCGCGGTTTTCGACTCCTTCTGGCCGATGGCGACGTAAATACAAATGGGGCGCGATTCTTTCGGCTCGTTAAGCTGGTTCAATATCGCATCAATCGCAACGGTGGTTTTGCCCGTACCGCGGTCGCCGATGATGAGCTCGCGCTGACCGCGACCCAAGGGGAGAAGCACGTCAATCGCTTTTGTGCCGGTATGCATCGGCGTGTTCACCGAGGAGCGGTCGATAACGCCGTACGCGACGCGCTCAATGGGCATGGTTTTCTCGCTCTTTATCGGGCCCTTGCCGTCAACCGGCTCGCCGATGGAGTTCACGATGCGGCCGACGAACGCGTCGCCGACGGGAACCGACAAAAGGCGCTTGGTGCGCTTTACTATCATGCCTTCCTTTACGCGGCCCGAATCGCCGAGGAGAATCGCCTTCACCGTGTCTTCTTCAAGGTTCAAAATCACGCCGAACAATTGATCGTCGTGCTTCATAGCGCCTTTGACGCTTGAGGCGCTTGCCTCATCAAAAAGAACCATCTCCGCGAGTCCCGCCTGATTCAGGCCTTCGATTTCAACGATGCCGTCTCCGACGGTTCGGACGATGCCGACGTCGGTCGGTTCAT
>CAYZDT010000049.1:0-4964 GCA_964477415.1 uncultured Candidatus Saccharibacteria bacterium
CGCAAAATCCAACGCTTCGGATATCTTCATCCACGGCGCCGCGACCGGAAGCGCTAAAATCTCGGCGGACACATCCGCCGAGAGGGCGTCGCCTCCGTAGAAGAGGCGCTTCGCAATGCGGTACCCCGTGTTTCTGATTATCGGAATCGACTCGTGTATGCAGGCGTGATCGACGCCGAAGCCTTCAATCAGGACGCCTTTTACGTCCGTGCTTTGCCCGTCGCCGAGTACGGAAAACGGAATTCCCTCTTTTTCCAAAACCGCGCCCGCGCCCTGATTGGTATAGATAACCGCATCGGGATTATTAGCGCGGACCGCCTGCACCGAGTCCGGCGACAGGTGATCCGCGTGTTCATGGGTAATCAAAACCGCATCAACGCCGCGCGCCGCGTTCTGACCCGAAGAAAATGCGCCCGGGTCAATCAGTATTTTCGCCTCCCCTTCCTCTACGAGAAGGCAGGAATGCCCGTACTTAGTGATGCGCATTCGGAAAGTGTAGCAAACCTTACCCGAACGTGAACGCGAAGGCTTTGAGGCCCGCGGACGGTATGACAAGTTCGAGGAAATGCTTGCCCGCAGACGGTGCGTCAACGAGTCGATAGAGGCGGTCTTCCTGTACCTTCACGTAGCTTCTGCCGGCGCGGTAATATACGTCGGAGCCTTTCATGGATTCGGGCACGGGACCCGAATCGATAAGCACCTCGGCTTCAGCCGCATTCGCGCTCCCCATAACCAAATACGCGCCTTTTGCGGTAAACAGATAATCGATGCGAGCCGAACCCGTTTCAGGAGAGCCGACCGAGGCCGCCGTCTCGGCGTATTCGGACTCGATGTTCCAGCGGCCGATAAGATAGAGCGTGTTCGGCTTCACCGTCTCGGGCTCGTTAAACGAGCGCTCGCCTGAAAGACCCGATACGCCGTTCCCTAAGTATTCGTTCCGTGCCGAGCCGAAATACGTTTCAGGGCTTGCGGTTTCAATCGTCGCGCCGGAAACAGAATCCGCAGCAAGACCCGCTCCTTCCGCATCTCCCGCCGATACGCCCAAGACTTCAGCGCGCTCTTTCAAAAGCTCTTTGATTTTTGCCTCCGTCTCTTCATAGCCGCCCTCGCCGATATGGTCATAGACGACGTTGCCGTGGATGTCGATGATATATTTTCTCGGCCAGTAGCGGTTGCCGTACGCATTCCACGTCGCGTAATTGTTGTCGAGAACGACGGGAAACGCGATGTCGAAGCCTTTCATTGCGCCGCGCACGTTGTCGATGTCTTTCTCAAACGCAAATTCCGGCGTGTGAATGCCGACTATTTCAAGTCCGTCGTCTTTGTATTTCTCATACCATGCGTTCAAGTACGGGAACGTGCGCTGGCAGTTGATGCAGGTGTAGGTCATGAAGTCGACGATGATGACCTTTTTGCCGACAAGCTCTTTTAACGTTATGCCGTCGGTATTGACGAATCCGGTCGGGTCGGCGATTTCCGTATACGGAACCGTTTTCCCGTCCCCGTTTTTCACGCCGCCGGTCGGCGACGGCGAAAACAGGAATAAGCCGATAAGACCTGCGCCCACGAGCGCAATCAGAATCCATGCAACGATAAGTTCGGGTTTCATAGTTTATTTAGTTTTCTCCAAGAGTACCTGTTCAAGCTTCGTCACGTCAAAGTATCCACCGTCCAACAACGCGGTTTCGACTTTTTTCTCGTACCCGAAGGCAACCATAACTCCGAGGACGATAAAAAGAACGCCGATTACCCGCTTCGCTATCCCTTTGGGGTCGGAGAACACGTTCAGCCTGTCCGCGAAACGCTGTCCCAAAAGCGCAATAAGAAGAAGGACGAGCGAGAGACCCGCGACGTATGCCAAAAGATACGCGGTGCCCAAAGCGAGCGACGCGGGCAGAACGGAGGCAAGGATTACGAAGTACGTGGGCGAGCAGGTCGAGAAAATAGGACCGAGAGCGGCGCCAACCAGAGCATCGCCGACAAGCGTGCCCTGTTTCATTCCCTTCCCCATCAGTTTATTCGCACCGACCGATACTTTTCCTAAGCCCGGAATGTTTTCCCACACTGCGGGGAACACCAAGGTTATGCCGAACAAAGCGAAAATGCCGCCTGAAAGATACGTCCAAAACTGAGGCGGAATCATGATGAACGCCGTCGAAACCTTCAGAACGAACGTAAACGCGATAACCGAAATCGCCAACGAACCTACGACGACATACGGCGTCCATCGGCTTCTCCCCGAGGCGGAGGAGCCGATAACGACCGGCAGTACGGGCAGAATGCACGGCGCCAGAACCGTAAGAATGCCCGCTAAGAACGAAACGACGAGGAACGCCATTCTATTTCACCTTGGCAAAGACCGCGGCCAAGGTCGGCGCGTCGCTGAACTTCTGAATGAGCGTTCCCGAGCTGTCCACCTGCACGAACGTGTGCTGTACGGTGACGCCGTATTTCTGCTTTAGAGCCGTTTCTTTGTCGTAACTGACTTTCAGTATGTGCACGCCTGCGGGAATCTGCGCTCCCGCGTTTATTTCAGATTCAATGGCGCGGCACGTGGGGCACCAGTCCGCGTGAAAAAACAGCAACACGTCTCCTGAGCCGGCGAGCGCAAGTTTATCCGCGCTGTATGCCTCATACGTTCCCTTTTCCATCATCGTACCGCCGTCCATCATCTGCTCATCTTTCATCATCGAGTCGTCTTTCATCATTCCGTCGCCCTCCGTCATCGCGCCGTCCTTCTTCATGGAATCGTCCTGCATCATCTCCCCCTCTTTCTGCATCTCATCTTTCATCATCGCACCTTCGCCTTTGTATGACGTGAAGTACCAGCCTATGCCGATTGCGACAGCAAGAATGACCAGCCCGATAATCGTATTTTGAGTATTCATGTGCGTTTTATGAATCGTAATAACTGACCTTTTCAGGGTATACGCAAAAAATGGGTATGTAAAGTCAATTTAACATTTCCGCTGAGGATTAGCGGTGATGTTCGTCGTAAAGGCGCGCGGCGACTTTCGCGACGACCATCACCGCGAGAGCGCCTGCAAGCCACGGGTCGACGTGGTGATCGAGGAAGCCCTGCGCCAAAAGGCCCGCAGTTAAAACGGCGAACCCCGCAAGGTATCCTGCGCGGCCCGCATTCATGCGGTGCATCGCTTCGCGTTCGTCCGCCGCGCCTTCGCGCGCTACAAACCCTGCCCATACCGCAAGGAGCGCGGCCGCGCCCAAGAGGCACAGCATCGCCGCCATCGGCGGCATCCAGAGCATAAAGGGGTCCGTCAGAAGAAAGAGGAGAACGGCGAGCGCGGCTGCAACTGCAATATGAAGATAATTATTTTTCACCCCGTTAGATATTGTCTGTTTTTCTTGGTTCATATCATTCTCTTATTGTTATGGGGGCTGGTTTTGCTCTGCGTGCGGCGGACGCCGTATCTAACGGGGTTCATGAGTAATTTTAAAAACTTCCTCTACGGGCGTTCTAAATACTTTAGCAATTTTCATCGCCAAGAGTACGGACGGCGTATAATTCCCCTTCTCTATTGCGATTACCGTCTGACGGGAAACGCCGACTTTGTCCGCCAGCTCTTCCTGCGTCATGCCGGACTTGGCGCGCAACGTATACACGCAGTTTGCGACGGACTCTTCCATACGACGCATGCTACCCGTGGACGCATGCAATGTCAAAATGACTTAACATTCATTGCACGAAAAACCCCCGCTCTGCGGGGGTTTTTGATTACGCTTTTCCGCACCCGCATTCGCAGGAGCCGTCGGCGTTTTTGTGCTCGTGATTGCACATCTGGCACACCTTTGCGCCAGAACCGGTGCATCCGCATTCGCAGGTGCCGTCCGCGTTTTTGTGCTCGTGGTCGCACATCGTGCATGTCATACCCATACGCGTTTTTTAAGAGAATAAAACTGCTATACGTTCAGTGTCCCGCCGAAAAAATATATGTCAAATCAGTTCGTCACACCCTCCCCTTTTTACCGAGGAAAAGAAAATACACCGCCGCGCCGTACGCGCATATGATTGCGACTCCGATAAGGCTTAACGGAAGAAACGGCACGGGAAGAATAGCGTCGAAGTCTATGCCCACACCGTACGCAAAAAGTTTCTCCAAGCCCGCCTGAGTGAGCCACGCGCCGACCGCAACAATCGCGTATGACGCGATTTTAAATATCTTTTCTATATGCAACTTCAAGAGCGTTGCATATGCCGCAGCACCAAGAAGGGCGGCGCCCAAGAATCCGATGAACATGCCGAGCATCGAGGTGCCGAAATCCGACAGAAGCGAAACGGAAAGTCCGAGAACGGCGACCTCAAACCCTTCGCGGACAATAAGAAGAACGATAACAATGAAAAGCGAGAGGTCGAAAACGCCTGCTTCGAGCCTGCCTGCAGCGCTTTTCACGCGTTCGCGATGCGCCGCGCTCAAAAGATCATGAAGAGAAAAAGCGGCGTATGCGATAAAAAGGCCCGCAAACGCCATGAATGCGCCTTCCAAAAGTTCGGCGCTCCGCTCGTTCAAAACGGCGCGCGCTTCCTGTCCGAGGAAAAAGGAGGCGGCAATAAGCGCGAACGAGAGCGCGAATCCGCACAGGGCGGCGAGGCCGATTTCAAGCTCACGCTTCAAGCCGAGCTTCTTGGAGACACTCAGAAAAACACTGACGATAAGGAACGCTTCGAAAAATTCTCTGAAGCCGAGTGCGATTGCGGCGAGCATAGGGCTCACTACCTTACCACCGCTGCCCGAACGGGCGAAGTGGATAAGGCGCTTAGAAAACCTTTTTCAGGTTTTGGCAACCAGATACTTGATGCCCAAGGGAAGAAAGCCGCCTAAAAAGACAACGATGCCGCCGTAAAATACCACTGCGTTGAAGCCGAACGTATCGCCCATAAGACCGCCCAAGGCGACTGCAACTCCCTGACAGAGAAAAAAGAACGTCTGGTACGTGCCCAAGGT
>CAYZDT010000050.1:0-4936 GCA_964477415.1 uncultured Candidatus Saccharibacteria bacterium
CTCATCAGGACGGAATCCGTCGGGATACTCGCGCGCATCCATAAATCCGGGCATTGAAAACTTCCACCATTCCCCATGAAGGCGCACTTTCTTCATCCATTGATTAAATCGCCTTCTCTGTTCGTAGCGGTATATCGGAGTTGTTTTTTCCTTTCCGCGATCCATACGCCTACTCGCCCGTTTTGGTTAAATAGACCGGCGGCTGCGAAAGCCTGTAGCGCTCCAATGAAACCCACTTGTCCCATTGCGCGCGTTCGGCCTCGGTCATTTCCGGCACGTCTCCTGTCTCTCCCGCCGCAAAAAAGGCGCGGAATGCCCCATGAAGTTTTGAATCTTTTTCGGTGATAAGCGGAACGAACGCATCGCCGTTTAAGCCGCGTTCCATAATTTCCCGCGGAATATCAAGTTCAACGACCGAGTGGGGATTCCGGGCGCCGACCATGTTTGATTTCTCCTGCACCACCGCACGCACGGGGGGCTTGAAGTGAACGCTTCCCCGCTCATCTATACGCGGCGCATCGTGCCCCGCGATATGCAGCACGTCGAATCCTTTCGGCGCAATATGACTTACCAACGCAGAGTGGACAGAAAGGGCGTGTTCGCCCAAAAGCTCGGTGCGCTCCCGAAGGCGGGCCTCGTTCGCCTGTTTGAGGATTTCCGACACAGCTTGAGCATCCTACTTGAGGTGCTTCCTGTTCGCAATATGCTCCTGAAGCGTCTTTGCGTAATACATATTTCCATCCGCTCCCGTGAGGTAAAAAAGATACGGCGAAGCAGCAGGCTCAAGCGCCGCTTCGATGGCGCCGATGCCGGGATTTGAAATGGCGGTGGGCGGAAGTCCGCGGTTTTTATAGGTGTTATAGGGAGAATCGATATCCAAATCATCGCCCGTGGGCGCATAACCGGGCGTTTGATGAATGTAGGCGAACGCGGCATCCACCTGGAGCGCCATACCGATTGAAATTCTTTTCCAGAGTATGCCCGCCACCATTCTTCTGGTCTCGGGAAGGCGGGCTTCTTCTTCAAGAATCGAAGCCATAATGACGATATCCGAAAGGCTTCTGCCTGATGCCGAGATTTTTTCCGCAAACGGGGCCACTTTTCTATCAAAGGCATCCCGCATCGTCCGTATAACGGATTCCGGCGATTCGCCGGGGAGGAAAAAATACGTATCGGGGAAAAGATATCCTTCGTATCCGCCCGCTTTCGTAAGAAATGTTTCTTTATCAAATCCCGGAATGCCACTTTCAAGAATGTCTCCGATTTCTCGGACGGTTATTCCTTCGGGAATGGTTACCTTTGAACGCGCGAGTCCCGAATCACCCAAAGAGACGCGCCAGGCGAGCGTGAATACATTTTCCGGCCGTTCAAGATAATACGCGCCCGCATGTGCGCCGCCGAAAAACGGAAGGCGGAAAACCGCGACAAACGCCGAAACCGATTTTATGGCTCCGCTTTCTTTCAAAATTTCCGCAGCTTCGCGGACCGTCGAACCCTCGGGAATCATAACGACCGTATCTTTTGGATATTGAAAGGGTGCGGCAATGAACGAGAAATAGAGCGCGGCGCCGATACACGCGGCAAAAACAAAATACATCCGATTTCCAAAAAAGAACTTCATGCGCGGTTAGACCGGGAGGTTTTCCGGCGGTTCGAAACGTCCGGCGCCGGAGGCGAGCGCGCTTCCGCGGGAATAATGCGGCAGGTGGAAAACGGTCGCCAATTCTTCCGTATTTAAGACGAACTGATTTCCGTAATACGGAGGCGCGAAAAATGCACGGCGTCTGAAGAGTTGAAGAAAATACTCTTCGGCGAAGAGCGGCACGGCGATGAGGAATTCGGAAAAGGGCCAGCCTGTTTTCTCGACGGGATTGTACGGCTTAAATGCGTTCAGTTCGGCGTCGTTGAAAACCGAAAGTAGGCCGTCGAGCTTTCCTTCAGCATCCTCTTTCGGAGTCTCTCTCTTGCCGATATGCACGGCGCGTACGCCGCAGTCGAAGGAGGGTTTTTTAAGCGCGTGTTCGATAGCGGTAATCGTCTTCTGCACTTCGGGAGAAACGGCGCGAATGTCGCCCTTCGGTCCCAGAAGATGCGTAATCTCGTGGTGTGCGTCATCGTGCAGCGAATCACGCGATTCATCCCTGAATATTCCTTCGCGCTCTCTCTGATGCGGACGGACAATCCACGATATAAGAAGGTATTCGTCTTTCGGAACCGCGAGCATCGTTTCGAGGAACGAATTCAAGGGGTTTTTTTTGGTCTGCAGTTCTTCGTGTACTGCGTACGTCTTCAACGGATACGGGTCGGGGCGCGCCAATACGTACTCCCGCGCGGTGAGGCGTTCATGAAGCGGATTGAAAGGAATTTCCCGCGAATAATCCTGAATCTCGTCTATGTCGATGTCGCGGTATTCGTTTCGGAGGCGCGCCTCAACCGCTTCGCGGTGCGCGGTCGGAATGTGCGCAAAGAAACGCACCATGCCGTCATGCGCCATTACTTCAAATGACCACGGTACGCGCACGTGCCCCAGGAGATATTCCGAGAGAAGCGTCACTTCCGTGCGATGGTAGAGAGAATAAAACACCAACTCCATCGCCCGGGCGGAACGCGGAGTTTCCGCCCCCGGCTTCAGTTCAATCGTAGTGTACGGAACGCTCATTACGTAATGGCTTCGGACGAACGTAAGCCACAGGGGCCATGCGGTCTTCCACAAAAGTATCGGGAGCCACACCGGCGATGAGAGGAGCGCGAGATTATAAATCAGCGCCGCAAATTCCGGCGCGAAATATATCGTCACCGGTACTGCAATGAGGAGTACAGGTATCAAAACACGCATGAGCGTGCGCCATGTCATAGCAAAAATATACCCCATCAGAAATTTTTAGATAGGGCGCGCGCTGTGTATGTCGTGCGTCTGTTTTTTATCGGACGTGATGCCCAAAACAGCATGCGCAGAAATTTCTGCGGGGGTATATCACGCGCCCAATTGAAAAACCGCTCCGGCGTAACGTTGGAGCGGTTTTGAGTTAGGCAGCTTTGAGAGAATACTTGCCTTTGTTTTTTACGAAGACGGGATTCTGGAGGTTTACGATAACCGTGTTCGGCTTCACGTAGCGTTCCTTGGCGACTTTCTTCATAATTTCGTCTTTGGTCAGCGCGCCGTTTTCCTTCAAAACCTGTTTGATGATTTCAACGACGGGGCCGGGACGGTATCCCCACTCCTTCAAAGCGTAAATACCGCGGCCGACCAATACGAAGCGGCTGTCCTTGATAAGTTCGTTATGGGTCGTGGCTTCGTGCGCTTTCTTTCCGAAAAGCTTTTCAATCGCCTTTGCGACTTCGCGGAAGTGCATCGGGGAGCCGTGGCGCTTCAGAGCGAGGTACGCGTGGTCGCGGATGTTTTTGACGCGGATGCCGGGAGCGGACGTCTTGCCCCACTCTCCCAAAGGATTCTTCATGAGGCAGTTCGAAAGCTCGAGCCAGCGGCGGACGACGTCTTTGGATTTGTATTTCGTGTTCACCTTCGTAAGGCAGGTCATAACGTGCTCGACGAGTTTGTCTTCCGTATACACGTCCTGATGCTTCACGTTGGTGTGTACCTGCTTCAATGCGTCCTCCACGGACTTCGCCAATTCGTGATCGACGTACCAGCGCGCCTTGAAGTCATCGGTCTCTTTTGCGCGCATAAACGGCTTGCCGACGACCATAAGGAAGTAGAGATGATTTTTGGATTCTTCATCCTTCCCGAATTCATCCAGAATGACGTGCTCGGGAAGAACGCCGCCCAACTCGCGGATAGCGGATTCAAGCGCCTTAAAGGCTTCAGTCTCTTTCTGGAGGGCCGGAGAGTCCTGCAGGAGCTTTATGGCGTGGTTTTCAATCTGGCGAACGCGCTCGCGGGTTATGTTGTAGCGCTTGCCGATAGCGTCCAGAGTCTCGGCCTTAGTTTTAGCGCCGAGGCCATACCGGGACAGAATGACGTCCTTCGAACGCTCCGGGAGCGTAGAGACGAGGCGTTTGGATACTTGGGCGGGTTTGAAGGCCAATTTCGACATAGGTTTTATGGTCTAAAGTATGGCATAACTTTTGCAATAGGTCAAATACTCTGGTTTTCGAGTTATCCCCAGCTACGGAATGATGTTCAGAATACGGCCCGGCACGTAGACGACCCGTTTCGGCGACTCGGGAATCAATACGGCGAGGCGTTCGCTCGCGCGGGCGGCGCGGAGCGCTTCTTCCTCCGAAGCTTCGGGAGAAACTGTAATAGTTCCGCGCATCTTCCCTGCTATCTGAACCCCGAGTTCAACCGAGGCTTCGGTCAGCTTTGAGGGGTCAAATGCGGGCCATTTCTCAAGATGGATAGAAGTGGTGTGTCCCAATTCGGCCCACAACTCTTCGGTTATGTGCGGCGCAAAGGGCGCAAGAAGCGTAAGGAAGGTTTCAAGCACTTTCTTCGGAACCCGCTCAAGCTTCACCAGTGCGTTCGAGAGAATCATGAGCTGGGATACTGACGTGTTGAATTTCATCGACTCTATATCCTCGCCGACTTTTTTGATGCTCTGGTTCAGAAGAATCTCCAACTCCGGCGAGGTTTCCGCATCCGCGGTCTTTGCGGGCAAATCGGCAACGCGCTCGATAAAACGGCGGACGCCTACCAGTCCGTTTGTGGACCACGGAAATGAACCGACTTCGTTGTAGGGGCCGATAAAGGCAAGGTACGTGCGCACCGAATCTGCGCCGACATTCGCCACCTGCTCGTCGGGGTTTATCGTGTTCCCCCATCGCTTGGACATTTTGCGGCCGTCCTCGGCAAGAATGATGCCGCGGTTCATGCGCACCTTGTACGGCTCCTTCTCCGTTGCGAGTCCCATGTCAAAAAGCGCCTTCGCAAAGAAGCGCGAATACAATACGTGCACGGTGGTGTGTTCCGCCCCGC
>CAYZDT010000051.1:0-4915 GCA_964477415.1 uncultured Candidatus Saccharibacteria bacterium
GGTCAAACGGCGCGCCCATGATGCGGAGCAAGGTCGTGACCGGGAATTTGCGCTTGCGGTCGATTTTGACGTAGATAGCGCCGTCGGATTCGGAATCGATTTCAATCCACGCGCCGCGCGCGGGAATGATTTTCGCTCCGAACGCGACCTTGCCGCGCGATTCGCCCTGCGAGAAAAAGACGCCGAACGAGCGCGCGAGCTGCGGGACGATGACGCGCTCCACGCCGTTTATGACGAACGTGCCGTGCTCCGTCATTATCGGGAAATCCGCAAGAAAGATAGTTTGCTCCTTCTTCGTACCCAACGCCTTGTTGTGAAGACGAATCTGCGCCTTCAAGGGAGCATCGTAGGTCAGCTTGTTTTCCTTCGCCCCATATTCATCCACCTTCGGCTCACCGAGTTCGAACGAAACGAATTCAAGTTCGAACTTCTTTTTCGAGTAATCGACGATGGGTGAAAATTCTTTAAAAAGGTCTTTGAGGCCGTCCGAGACGAACGTGCGGAAGCTGGCGACCTGAGGCGCAACCAAGTCCGGCATCGGAACCATCGGTTCGCGGTATCTGGAGAAGCGCTTCTGCTTAATGGGTTTTGACATGCGGCTGAGAAGTTTAGGGGCAGTAATAAAGGTTATTAAGGGGACCTTTCTCGCTTCCTCGGCTCGGAAATCCGGAACCGTGGTTCCTGATTTCTCTCGCTCTACGTCGCGAGTAAAAAATAGACAACACGAAACGCGTACAAAACGCGTCTCGCTTTTGCGGGATCTTTATTTAGCTGTCCACCCTAGCCCCTAACTCAATCAAACAGTGGTAGAAAAGAGTATACCTCCGTCCTGCCCCGCGGGTCAAGCCTCTGTGGATTGGGATGGCATCCGCAACTGCCAGACCACCGAGTCCCCCATCTCGCGTATTTCAGTATCGCTAAGCCGCAGGTCGACGGCGTACGCGGCGATATGATTCCGCGCATGTTTTGCAATCCGTTCATCCGGCTACTCGACGTCCCATTCAAGCGATGCGCCTACCGCCTTTATGACGCGCTCTTTTCTTCTGTCCCGTTCGGTTACAGCGAGCGGGTCCCGGCCGACAGCCAAATCCCGTACAAATTTGAGCCAATTCTCTGCCATAGATGTACTACTCTACAGCAACGCATCTCGGTTTCAAAATTTTCAGCTTTTTTTCGTCCGCGAATTCTTCCAATCGTTTATTTTTGCGTGATTACCGGACAAGAGGACTTTCGGAACGCGGTACGACTTCCCCTTCCACGTCAGAACTTCCGGACGCGTGTACACCTCCGAAGAAGAGACGCGTTCTTCTTCAACCGATTCAAACGTTCCTAAGACTCCGGGAATCTGGCGCGACACGGCGTCTATGACGAGCATTGCAGGAAGTTCGCCTCCCGTGAGCGTGTATGGGCCGACCGATATTTTCTTCGCCTTCAGGATTTTCTGAACGCGCGCGTCCACGCCCTCGTATCTTCCGCAGATGAAAATAATATCCTTCTTCGCCTTCACGGCTTTGCGGGCGATAACGTTCGTAAATTGCTCTCCCGAACGATCGAAGAAATACACGTCCGCCGCCTTCCTGCCCTTCGCTTTAAGCGCCGCTTTCAGTACCGACTCTGGTTCAAGAACCATACCGGGGCCGCCGCCGTACGGACGTTGGTCCACGCGCTTCCATTTATCCTTCGTAAAATCGCGCGGATTATAAAATTTCACCTTTATTTTCCCATCTTCAATCGCGCGCCCGATTATGGACGAGGCGAAATAGGATTCGAACGCTTCGGGAAACAAAGTAACGACGTGAAAAGTCATACGCTTTATACTACCTCGCCTTTCTTCGGCGGCTTTTCAACTTCCCGCTCCCTTTTCTCTTCGGGCTGTTCTTCACTCGGACGTCGCTTCGTTTTATCGCGCTGAATGGGAACTATGGGGCGTATGGGCTGTATGCGGTCAATCATATGCTAGTGGTCTCCTCCGTCGTGTTCGCCTAAACCGGTCTTCGTATGCCCGACATGGGAGATGAGGTCGCCGACAATCAATACTCCGGCCGCGACGGGAAGCGCAGGCTGATCCGCAAGATATCCGGCAATGCCTATCGCTCCCGCATGATTCCACCACGGCCGTTTAAACGGCAACGAAAGCGTTTGAATAAGCGCGGCGGATATAGCGACGAATCCCGCCTTATCAGCCCCGCCCTGGAACGCGGCAATTCCCGCTTCTATGAGAACCGCGGGGACGTATGCATATTTAAGCGCGCGCGCTTTCCATACCGCTTTCTCCGCCTCGGGAAGCGTCCTCTTCCTGCGTTCATTTCCGACCATACATCCTGTTTTAATTCGTCTTACGTTCTTTGGCCTTTTTTAAAAGCGGAAATACGTGCTCAATCGGCACTGCATATCCTTCGGTCGCGTCCTCGGAATTTACCGAACGCATGACGCCGACCGCTCTTCCGCGTTCATCAATCACCGGACTTCCGCTGTCGCCGCGTTCAACCGAGCCCGAACGAAGCCTCATAACATTATGCGAAGGCGCGTGGCTGCCGGTGGTTGATACTATCGCGCCAAAAGTTTCGACGACCGCAGGCGAACCGAGGTATCCGCTCACGCGCGGATTTTTCATTGCGATAACTCGTTCGTTCGTACGGGCTCTTCCGCGCTTCAATTCAAGCGCAGGAAACGGCATATCATGTTCCACGCGCAAAATTGCAAGGTCGTTGTCAACGTCGCGCGCGACTACCTGCGCCTCCATTACCTGGCGAATTACGATGCCGCTCTTTCCTTGCGCTGCGCGAAAATGCACCGATGCGCGGTCGCCTTCGACGACGTGGCTATTGGTCACAATATGCCGCCTGTCGGCAATGAAGCCTGAACCGACTGCCGGAGACATGACGGTGATTTCCGCGTTGAACTCGTCGGGCAAATGTATGCCGAATAAACCGTCGAACAAATCAACCACTGAACCGTGTACCGGCCGCTTGGGGAATGTAAAAACAGAAACGCAGGAGTCGATGGTTTTTACCGCAAGCCGTTCGCGGTCCTCTTCCGTCAAATGCCTTCGGCCGATGATGCCGTCCAGATTGAGCCAGTTCATTTCAGAAAAACAATACAATATTTCATAATAAAGTCAAAAGCCGCGTTGAGCGGCTTTTAGTGATGTTCTTCTGCTCCGCCGTGAACCTCGGGCGGTATTTTTTTGTATTTTGTCCACGCCGTTTCAGCGGCGGTGTAAAGAATCAGCAAAAGCGGCAACGGAACCGGAATGGCGAACGAGCTCATCCAGTAGAGCGCGCTTGAGGCTACAAAGACCGGCATAGTTCTCCTTCTTTGAGTCGCCATACTTGCGACATAGCCTAAGATTGCGCTTCCAAGTATCCAGCCGAGCGTACCTGCGCCGCCGAATACGAGCGCCATCGCGCCTGCTCCCAATACCACTGCTTTTTCGGGATTGGCCTTAACCCACGTAACAAATTTCTCGAAATATTTTTGTACGATTTCTTTCGCGCGCTCAAAAGTTGAGCCGTCTGTATCCGCATGTTCGTCGCGTTCGTCCCTCTCGTCGCCTCTATGCTCCCGCACATGCGCGAAGCGCGATTCTCCGCGGCGTTCGCGATCCCCCGCTCTTCCTTCGTCAAATTGAGGAGCCTCGCGCTCAAACAGAATCTCGGTGTCATCGCGAAAGTTGTCAGGCTCTTCATGACGCTCTCGTTGCGCGGGTTCGGGTTCAGGTTCAACCTGACGTTCCGCGGCGGCAGGACGACGCGCTGTAAAAGGCGCCCGCGGAGTATCGGGCTGCCAGTCAATACGGGGGCCGGGAGCAAACCTTCGTTTTTTCCCGCGTCCCGTTTCTTCGCCTTCAGCCGGCGCGCCATCGGGCGACCATAATTCGCCCGCGCCTTGCTTCCCTTTTCCTCTTCCAAACATGTTTTTATTTTACAATATAGACGTATTTTGTCAAATAACCGCTTCGGCAGCTACACGTACATCCTAAAACAAAAAAAGCCCCCGAACGGGGGCTTTTTCAATCAGAGTCTCAAATCCTCAAGAGCTTCGTCGACGCTCTTTGATGCGGCGCCCTGAGGAGCCGAATCATTGCCGCCGTATCCCCCGCCCATCGAGGACGACATGCCGCCGCCCATGCCACCCATGGCGCGAGCAGAACCTGCGGGTTCGTTGATTTTAAGATTCACGCGCGCATTGTTCTTCATGCCGACGACGCGGAGAAGGATGCGGATTGCTTTCGCGGTGTTGCCGCTTCTTCCGATAACTTTGCCCATATCGGCCGGATTGACGTCTAAAGTCAAAAGCACGCCCATTTCGTCTACCTGGCGGCTGACCTTAACGTCGTCGGGGTTATCGACGAGCATTTTAACGACGTACTCGAGAAAGTCCTGATCTGAGTTCTGCATAACAGGATATTAAACTGTAATAACTGCAGCTAAACGCTGGCTAGTAGAAAGTATGGCAATAAAAAACGCCCCGTGCAAGGGCGTTGTGCATTGACGTAGCGGATTATTCCGCTTTGGTTTCCTCAGCCGGTGCCTCAGCGGGAGCGGTTTTAGGAGCTTCAGCTTTCGCCTCTTCTTCCTTCTTTATCGGGGTCTTCTTGCCGAGGACGTTCACCTTCTTTCCCTGAATCACGCCCTTCGTGATGAGGAGGTTATTGACCGTGCCGGAAAGCTGCGCGCCCTTCGAAAGCCAGTGCTTGACCTGGTCCTCCTTTATGAGGGTCTGCTTGGTCTTCGGATTGTGGGAACCCAAAACCTCCAAAGGATTGCCCGCCTTCGGGCTTCTGGTCTTTTCAAGTACGACAATACGGAACGAGGGGTCGTTTTTGCGTCCGGTTCTCTGGAAACGTATCGTAAGCATGTCGCTAGAACATAACAGAAAAGGGCGTTTTTCGCAATACGGTGGTATATAGTGC
>CAYZDT010000052.1:0-4859 GCA_964477415.1 uncultured Candidatus Saccharibacteria bacterium
CATCGTGCCGGGCACCACCTCCGGTGCGCCGTGCATGCCGAGCTCGACGTGAATGCGCTCGTCCTTGGGGCCCATCTTCGGCAGGCTGAACACCTTCACACCCGGGCACTTCGCGCCCACCGCATCCATCACCGGCACGAGCTGGCTCTCGCCCGCCTCGGTGACGAGGATCGAGCCTTCCGCCCAGCGGTCGCGGTTGAACTGGTCCGCGTAGTGCGTGTCGAGCGCCCACTCGACCATCGGCCATGAGCCGAGAAGCATATGGACGACGTTCCAGTCCGCGCCCATAAAACCCCCGAGACCCACAAGACCCCAGTTCAAACCTCCGATAGCAAGGAGGACGAACCCGATCATATGGAGTGCCTTCATATGCGTTTTACTTAAATAATTAAAAGGCTACCGTATCGGTAGCTATACATACATTGAACACCCGTTTCAGGGGTTCAAACGCCCGCCTGTGACTAACTTAGTGGCCGCCATGGCCACCGCCGGAGCTGTGGGTGCCGCCGCCTGAAGATGCACCGGAACCGCCGGCAACCTCTGAAAAGCCTTCAATAGCTGAAGCTAAGGCAAGGATGATGCCGATTCCGAGGAACATAGAAAAATTCGGCCCAAGAATGGGTGCAGCGGGTTTAGGAGCGGCTTCAAGACTCATATGCCAATTATACCACCTATTTCTATTTTGGCAAGTCTATGTCTTTCAGGCGCTGCTCCTCCTCTGCAGTGAGCGTATCCGGCGAAGGGGCTTGGTGGGGATACATTCCCTGCCCTACCGCTGCAAAACCCTCTAAAACGGCATTTATAAGCCTTCCTGCGGCTGTTTTACGCCCATATATGGCATCCAAGGCAGGCTTCGCTTTTGGCCATTCTTTAACCATAGAGTCGAGAATATTACAGATAGGACATCGGGTTCAAGTACGCCTCGGTCGGCGCAACCGGCATAGAGACGTTACCGCAGTTTGTTTTTGATACCACGTCGCCATAGCGCACCACTTTTACCGCGCTTGAAACGTATACCGTGAAGTGGAGGTGCGGGCCCGTTGCGTATCCCGTCTTGCCGCTGTAGCCGATAAGGCCTCCGGTCGGCAATTGATCTCCCGCAACGACGCTGATAACGGAAAGGTGCGCGTACAAAGTGGAAAGCCCGTTGCCGTGCTCAACCAGAACCCACTTGCCGTACGAGTAGCAGCTTTTCTGCGCGTCGGTGTTTCCCGTTGCGACGACGCGGCCCGAAAGCGCGGCGACGATTTTCGTTCCCGTCGGCGTGCCGAAGTCGACGCCGTTGTGGCCCTTGCCGTTATACGCGCCTGATTTGGCGAAATCAGTATTGCCGAAATATTGCGTGAGGCAGTAAATGTTTCCGTACACGCTTTTCTGGCTCTGGCAGCGGTTCATGAAGGCGGGGTCTATCGGGAACGACAAAACGCCCGAACCCGCTTTCGGAATCGAGGTCGGGTCGAGATTGAATTTCAACTGCGCTTCGTAATCCGAGAGCTGTTTTTCAAACGCCTCTTTCGCTTCCTGTTTCGATTTCAAAAGCGCCTGATATGCGGACTCCTGATTTTTCGTATCCGAAAGAAGTTTCGCCTGCTCGGCGCGGTTTTGGTCCAAGACCTGTTTCTGTCCGGTCAGTTCGCGCTTCAGAGCGGCAAGTTCGTTCTGCTTCTTTTGCGTTGCATTCAAATCGACCGTCAAAGCTTCTTTGGTCGCGAGTAGATCTTCCATCTGTTCGCGAAGCGCAATTTGCAGGCGCTCCAAGTTATCCGCGTGTTCCCACGCTTCGGCAAAACCGCCCGCCGCAAAAAGCTGCTCCACTAAAGTCGCGTCGCCCAACTGGTACGTGGTGCGGAACGCTTTCATGATTGTTTCTTTGTCGCGGTCGAGGTGCGTTTCTTTGTCGCCGATTTGGCCTGAAAGCTGGGTCAGCTGAAGCGTGGTCTCGTTCACCTTTGTCTGGGTAACCGAGATGTTCGCGTTTATCTTTTTGCGGGATACGTCGAGCTGATTGACCGTATTCTGAAGCGTATTTTTCTGCGAGCCGATAGTAACGAGCTGTTTTTCATACGCCGCGATTTCTTTCTCCAATTCCGCTATCTTTGCGTTCTGCTCGTTTATCTTCGCCTGAATTTCCTCGGGCGTGTCGCCGAATGCCGTAGGCGGCAAAAGCCCCAATAAAAAAAGGGCCGTGAAAAGAAACGCGGCAAGAGCGGCCGATTTACGAGCCGAGAAGTGTGCGAGCGGAAGCGATTGCACTCTTGGTTTCATCTTTTCCTATAATACCTGCAATCGTGAACGGGTCGGGCGACTTATCCTTGCCTGAAAGCGCAAAGCGGACGGGCCACAATACTTTCCCTTTTCCTTTCTCCTCCGCATACGGCATCAATTTGTTTTTTACGGTTTCGCTTCCCCATTCGTTCTCAGATATTTCCGAGAGAAGCTCTTCGGCGCGCGCAAGGTGTTCGGTGGTTTCAGACGCGGTGCCGCCTTTCGCGGGTACGAGGCGCGCGGGGTCTACCGAGCGAATGCCCGCAAAATACGCCCATTCGCCCGCCACATCGGTATCCCGAAGCTCGCCGAAGGTATGAATACGCTCCCGCATCAAAGGCAGGACCTTATCAAAGACGTTCTTGTCTTTCAAAGCTTTCACCGTTCCTTCGGAAAGGAATGACTCGGCGTATGCCGCGAATTCGGCGTCCGAAAGGCGGAGTATGTGTTCGCGGTTTATCCAATCCAGTTTTTCCTGATTGAAAACGGCGGGGCTCGCCTGTACGCCTTCAAGAGTAAACACTTTAACCATTTCGTCGAGCGTGAATATTTCGCGCTCATCGCCCGGATTCCAGCCGAGGAATCCAAGAAAGTTCGCCAATGCCGACGGCAAGTATCCCTTGTCGCGGAAATCGCCGATAGACGTCGCGTGCCTTCTTTTTGAAAGCTTGGTGCGGTCAGGCGCGAGAATCAAAGGCAGATGGAGATACTTCGGCCGCGGCAAACCTAGTGCCTCCTGAATGAGAATCTGGCGAGGCGTGTTTGAAAGCAAATCCTCGCCGCGCATCGCCAAAGTCACTCCCTGCGATGCGTCGTCAACGACGACCGCCAGATGGTGCACGGGTTCAGTCAAAGAGCGCGCAATGACGAAGTCGCCCAAGTCCCCGCTGTGTACGGAAATTTCTCCGCGCAACTCGTCGGTAAAGGTTACGACCTTGCCCGGGTTTCTGAAGCGCACCACCTCGACTTCTTTTTCAGGGTCGTTTTTCGAAGGTTCTTTGGATACGAATGCGGCACCCGTGTCTATCAGTTTCCGTATCGCCGCTTCGTGTTCTTTTTTATTATCCGACTGGCGGCTGAACATGTCCTCGGTAATGCCGAGCCATTTCAACTGTTCGCGGATGTCCGCTTCGTATTCGGGCTTGTCGCGGGCGGGGTCGGTATCTTCGATGCGGATGATGAATTTCCCGCCGACGTGCCGCGCCCAGAGATAGTTAAAAAGCGCGGTGCGCGCCGTGCCGATATGCATTCTGCCCGTCGGCGACGGGGCGATTCTCGTAACAGTATCCATTCCGTACAGTGTACCCGTTTTGAGCCGTTTTTTGTATCAGGAGTCGTGCGCGACGGCGGTATCAATAAGCGCGTTTGCGATAACTTTTGCCGCATCCTTTTTCGCGAATTTTGCCGCGGCTTCCGCCAAATCGACGCGCGCCTTCGGATTGGTGAACAGGCGTTCGATTTCGGCAACCAGCAAGTGCGGCGTCAGGTTCCCCTGCTCCAGAATCATCGCCGCTCCCGCATGTGCGTACGCGAATGCGTTCGAGCGCTGATCGCGCGAAACTTCTTCGGGAATCGGAATCAGAATCGATGCTTTGCCCCACGATGCTATTTCCGCAATTGCGCCCGAGCCCGCGCGGGAGACGACAACGTCGGCGGCGCCGGCCGCCATTTTCATCGCCAGAGGGTTCAGATAACCGTAGGGTTTGTAGCGGTAGCGCTTCTCATTCTTTTCGAGCGCGATACGCGCAGTCTGGGATACGGACTCAAAGTGAGACTGGCCGGTCTGATGTATCACCTGATAGTGCGCGACCAAGTCCGGAAGCGCTTCAAGGACTGTGTTATTCAAAGCTTCCGCGCCCAATGAGCCGCCGAGAATAAGAATCACCGGCACATTCTTTTCAAGTTCCATAAATTCCGCAGCGCCTTCGCGCGCGGGCGAGACGAGGTCTTTTCGTACCGGGTTTCCCGTCAGGGCCACTTTCGGTTTCAGTTTGTCCGGAAAGTACTGCAGTGCGTCGGCATATGAAATGGCGATTTTTTCCGCAAACGGCGCGGCAAGAAGCGTTGCGCGACCAGGCACCGAATCAGAATCGTGCGCGATGACGGGAATTCTTAGGAATTTTGCCGCAAGCACCGTCGGGATGCTGCCGTATCCGCCTTTGGAAAAGACGACGTCGGGAAACACGCGGTACAAGGTGAAGATGGTCTGTATGACGCCGTACGCGGTCTGGAACGCGTCGAAGAAATTCAGAGGAGAAAAATACTTGCGCATCTTTCCCGCGGGAGTTTTGACGAACGTGATGCCGTTTTCGTATAACGCGCGCTCGTCAAATACATCGGGACCGAAAAAGTACATCTCAGGCTCAAGAAGTTTGCGCTCTTTCTCAAGGCTGTGAATGGCTTCAGCGACGGCGATAATCGGATAGAAATGTCCGCCCGTTCCCCCGCCTGTAAAAACGATTTTCATGACGTTTGAAGCATTGTAACCCGAATCAGACTTTCACGTTTCTCGATACCGACAGCAGAATTCCCGCTCCGCCTAAAGAAGCCAACAGGGCCGAACCGCCGTGGCTTATGAATACCAGCGGGAGGCC
>CAYZDT010000053.1:0-4443 GCA_964477415.1 uncultured Candidatus Saccharibacteria bacterium
GTGACGTACAAGAAAAAGAATATACACGATATTTTGAAGATGACGATTGAAGAAGGTCTCGACTTTTTCAAAGACATACCGCAAATTGCCGACCGTCTGCAGACCTTGATGGACGTCGGTCTCGGCTATCTGGAGTTAGGACAGTCTGCAACCACGCTTTCGGGCGGGGAGGCACAGCGCGTAAAAATCTCGTCGGAGCTCTACCGTCGCCACACGGAAAAAACAATTTATCTTCTGGACGAGCCGACTATCGGCTTGCACTACGAAGACGTTAAAAAACTGATTGAAATCTTGCAGACGCTGGTTGATAAAGGAAATACCGTCGTCGTTATCGAACACAACATGGATTTGATAAAGTGCGCCGACTTTCTTATTGATATCGGCCCCGAAGGGGGAGTCAACGGCGGGAAAATCGTCGCCAAAGGAACGCCCGAGGAAGTGGCAAGGAACAAGGAATCTTTCACTGGACAATATCTCAAAAAGATGTTATAAACTATCGCAATGAACGCGATAGTCGAAAGAGAAAAAACTAACGGAGTCGTATCCATTTCCGGTTCAAAGGTGTTGCGCAACAGGCTTATGGAGGCCGTCGGTGTTAATTCATCGCACGGGTACAAGACTTTGACGGCAATATACGAATATTCAAACGCAAAAGAAGTGCGTGTCGCCGATACACTGGATGCCGTTATACGCTCCATAAAGGCGTATCGAATTGCGCACCCCGATTGCACCCCGCACGAGGCTGCTAAAATCGCCCGTGATTGGCTCAGAAGCCAGATATAAGTGGTATAATTTTTGTATGGGAGGAGGATTCGGCGGATTTGGAGACAGAGGCCCGCGTCCGATAGGCGGCCGCGAAGACTGCCCGCACGCGAGCGGCTGGGAACCCGCGCCCGCGCCTGCCGGGGCTCCAAAAAGCTCGGGAGGCGGTTTCGGCTCGAAGCCTTCGTGGTGGAAATGCAACGCATGCGGAATGATGATTGAAAGCCGCAGCCGTCCTCAGGCAGAAGATTTCGAACCCGGAGCCGGGGACGACGAAGACGAAGACTAACCCGCCACATGGCGGGTTTTGTTATAGTGCGGGAGTGAAAAAAGCGGATATCGATTTTAAAAAACTGCCCGACGAACCGGGTGTGTATCGTTTTTTAAACCGTAAGGGGGAAATTTTGTATATCGGCAAAGCTACCTCATTGCGCGACCGCGTGCGCAGTTATTTTGCGTCCGATATAGGCGAAATACGAAGTCCGCTCATTGCAAAAATTGTAGCGGACGCCGCAAAGGTCGAGTGGGACGAAACTGATTCCGTTTTGGAGGCTTTAATTCTTGAAGCGAAGCTCATCAAGCGGCACATGCCGCTAGGGAATACCGACCAGAAAGACAACAAAAGTTTTGCCTATTTGGTCGTGACCAAAGAAGCCTATCCGCGCTTTCTAATCGTTCGCGAGCGGGAACTGTCGGGCGCATTTTCGCCGAAAATGATTAAACACCTATTCGGTCCGTTTATGAGCGCCGCGCAGCTTCGCGAAGCGCTGAAAATCGTCAGAAAAATATTCCCGTTTTACGACACGCCGTTTCCGGTTCTCGGAACGCATTCGCCTTCGCAGAAAAAGACCCTCTCCTTCAACCGTTCTATCGGCTTATATCCGCAAAATGCGGGCGAAAAAGAGTATGCAAAAACCGTCAGGTATCTCGTCACCCTTTTTGAAGGAGAAAAAAACGCGCTTTTGAAATCCTTGGAGAAAGAAATGAACCGCGCTGCAAAAGACGAACGGTTCGAGGATGCCGCCATATTGCGTAGGCAAGTCTTCGCGTTAACCCACATACGGGACATAACGCTTATTAAAGATGAGTATAAAAAGCCCGATACAGCCGAGTTCCGCATTGAAGCGTACGACACTGCGCACATACGGGGCGATTCCCCGCGCGGCGTCATGGCGGTTCTGATAGACGGGGAACCGGCGAAAGCCGAATACCGCACGTTTACCATCCGCACAGCGAAAGCAGGGGATGACTATGCTGCTCTTGCCGAAATCATCGAACGCAGAGCCAAGCACCGCGAATGGCCGTATCCGCACCTCGTGGTTATAGACGGCGGGGCAACGCACTTGAAGCTCGCCAAGCAGTATCTGAAGTACGCAGGCATGGATGCGGACGTCGTATCCGTGGTTAAAGACGAACGGCACCGTCCGCGGGAAATTCTCGGCTCCCCGAAGGTCGCTCACGCGCACGAATCTTCAATCCTCACGGCAAACGCCGAGGCGCACCGCTACTCAATCGGCAGGCACCGCCGCGCAATGCGAAACCGTTAGGGCGCGGGTGCGGTATTATATTTTAATGACGCGAATCGCCGTTTTGCGCGGAGGCCCTTCAAGCGAACACGATATCTCGCTTTTATCCGGTGCAAACATCATCGAAAATCTCCAAAGGGAGCCGTATCAGGTCGTCGACGTTTTCATAGACAAAAGCGGACAGTGGCACGTGCGCGGCATTCCGATGGAACCGGAACGCGCATTGTCGGGCGTTGATGTGGCGTTCAATATCCTCCACGGGAAGTACGGCGAAGACGGATCCGTACAGAAAATCCTTGAACGCGCCGGTATTCCGTATACGGGCGCGGGCCCGTTCGGCTCGGCGCTCTCGTTAAACAAGGCGCTTTCAAAAGAACTTCTTCAGAAGCACGGGATGAAAATGCCGCGCCATAAAACGCTCACCGTTTCGCCGAATCTGGAACGCGAGGCGACGGAAGCGTTTCGTTCGTTTTCTCCGCCCGTAATCGTAAAGCCCGCTTCCGCCGGCTCGTCAGACGGCATAACGCTTGCGAAGACGTTTCAGGAATTCTGGGACGGCGTAAAAAAAGCATTCGAGCTCTCTCCTCAGGTTTTGGTTGAAGAGTTTATTCAGGGCAAAGAGGCGACGGCGGGCGTCGTTGAGGGATTGAGAGGCGAGAAATTGTACGCCATGCTTCCGATTGAAATCGTTCCTCCCCCGAAAGCTGCATTTTTCGATCGCGAAGTGAAATATAACGGCGAGACGGAAGAGAGGGTGCCGGGCAATTTCAGCCGCGAGGAAACGGCGGAACTGCAGAGGTTGGCGCGCCTCGCGCACGAAGCGCTTTCCCAGAGCGGGTATTCGCGCTCCGATTTCATCGTATCCCCGCGCGGCGTCTATTTCCTTGAACTAAACAGTGCGGCGGGCGTTGGCATGACGAAAGAATCCCTCGTGCCGAAAGCGCTGAAAGCCGCGGGCGTGTCCGTAGAGGAGTTTCTCGACCACGTTATTCAGGACGCCTTGAGTTCAAAAAAGAAATAGCGGCCGCTCCCGATTTTTTAGAACGAATCAATCTTGCTCTGACTGCTATCATATATGATAGCAGTAGAGGCATCGGAAAAGTGGGGTAAAATAAAGAACTATGAAAGTGCACCTTACGGATAAGAAATGCGTAGCGTGCGAAGGCGGGATTCCGCCTCTCGCCCGGACGGAAATTGAAACCTACAAACCGGAAGTTCCGGAGTGGCGCGTTATCGGCCCTGAAAGCGAGGACGGCCTCGGCCTGTCGATTGCGCGCGATTTTAAATTTAAGAATTTTAAAGAAGCAATTACGTTTGCGGATGCGGTAGGGGAATTGGCGGAGGAAGAAGGGCATCATCCCGTCTTAACCGTGCAGTGGGGTAGGGTGGGTATTTCGCTCACGACCGATGCGATACGCGGACTCTCAGAAAACGACTTTATCTTAGCGGCGAAAATCGACCGAATAAACACTTGACAAGCATTGTATAATTTGATATAATTCAAATTATTAGGCTTACACAAAAGCGTATGGCAAAAAGAAACAAAGAACGTCCGTATTTCCTAGATGCGATAGCCTATGCGAGCGCCCCTTCGCGCCAGATTGTTTCCGACAGAATGGCTATGCTTCAGGAAGAAGCAGAGCATGAGAACTTTCCCAAAATGCTTGGCGCTATTTCAAGGAAGCTCTTGGGAGAATTGGTAGGCCAGCTGTACCTCGAGGCGCATATTCAGCGCGCCGTTAACGGAAATAAATAATATTTTGCGTTATGGCACACGAAAAGCACAGGTTTACGTTCAACGAGCAGATTACCGCACCTTTTACCGAGTCCTTTGCGGCTGCCGCAGGCGCACGAGGACCCGGACGGGCGATAGACGCGATTTTTCTTGATAACGAAGAATTGAATACGTACAAGTTTCTGACGTATTGGATTCCCAGCCGCCTTCTCCTCCGCGGCCCTTCAGCTCTAGCAGGAGCGATACTCGGCGGAACTATCGGACGCGGCGTAAGGTCAGCGGTGAAATCCGTAGCCGAGCGCACCGCTTAAGAAGACTAAGACACTCGCTACATGCGAGTGTCTTTTTCTTATTTCGTGTTATAACTATCTCCTTGGGCCCTTAGCTTAGTTGGTAGAGCGCCTCATTTGCAATGAGGAG
>CAYZDT010000054.1:0-4312 GCA_964477415.1 uncultured Candidatus Saccharibacteria bacterium
GTTTTTTGGGGGAGAGCTGGTTTTCGCCCATCATCAACCTCGACCGTATTTTTGATATTTCCATTTTCGTTCATCCGATCGATACCGCGGAGATTCTCCGAAAATTCCAAAAACGAATTGCGGAGGTTGAGAGCCAGATAATCTCAAGGCAGGAGAAGGGTCTCGTCCGCGACCCGATGCTGGATACCGCGTATCAGGACATCGAGGGTTTGCGGGATCAATTGCAACAGGCGCAGGAACGTATCTTCGACATCGGCCTCTATATATCAATTTATGGCGACAATCAGGAAGAATTGAACAAAGCCGAAGCCGAGATGCGTTCGATTCTTGATGCAAAACTGGTGTATATAAAACCGGCCCTTTTCCAGCAGGAGCAGGGGTTCAGAAGCGTTATCCCTGCGGCACAAGACCAGCTTGAGGTGCACTCAAAGATGAATTCGTCGCCTTTGTCGTCGATTTTCCCGTTCATTTCCTTCGACCTCACATCGGACAAAGGCATCCTCTACGGCATTAACCGCCACAACTCGTCACTGGTTCTCTTTGACCGCTTCTCTCTTGAAAACTACAACTCGGTGGTGTTTGCAAAATCCGGTTCCGGTAAATCGTACGCGACCAAGCTTGAAATACTCCGCTCACTCATGTTCGAGACCGAGGTTATCGTCATCGACCCCGAGAGCGAATATGAGTATCTCGCGAATGCCGTGGGGGGCCGGTTTTTTAATATCTCGCTCTCATCCGAAAACCATATCAATCCCTTTGACTTGCCGCCGCCAAGAGAGGACGAATCGCCTGCAGACATCCTGCGTTCGAACATCATCAACCTCGTGGGCCTTTTCCGCATCATGCTGGGGAATCTGACTCCCGAGGAGGACGCAATAATCGACCGCGCCATTACGGAAACGTATGCCCTCAAAGACATAACGGGGGATGCTGATTTTTCAAATATGGAACCGCCTCTTTTGTCCGACTTCGAACTGGTCTTGGCGGGCATGGAGGGTTCAGAGTCGCTGGTTCAGAGACTCACCAAATACACCAAAGGAACGTGGTCGGGCTTCATCAACCGCCCAACGAACGTGGACATCAACAAAAAATTCGTCGCGTTTTCGGTTCGAAACATGGAAGACGAACTGAAGCCCGTTGCCATGTATATCGTGACTCACTTCATATGGAACGCCGTGAGGAAGGAATTGAAAAAGCGCCTCCTTGTTATCGACGAGGCGTGGTGGATGATGAAATCCGAAGACACGGCGTCATTTCTCTATTCGATGGCAAAACGAGGCCGCAAATACTACCTTGGCCTTGCGACTATTACGCAGGACGTCGAGGACTTCCTCAAGAGCCCGTACGGAGGGCCGATGCTTACGAACTCTTCCATTCAAATTCTTCTCAAGCAGTCGCCCACCTCGATAGACGCGGTTCAAAAAACGTTCAACCTGACTGACGAAGAAAAATACCTTCTGTTGGAATCGGGCGTCGGCGAAGGCATTTTCTTTGCGGGCTTGAAGCATGTTTCGATAAAAGTCATCGCGTCCTACGCGGAAGACCAGATTATTACGTCAGACCCGTCGCAGCTTCTGGCGATTGAGAAACAGCGGAGGAACGAAGGCGGGTAGGGGATTTCCAGGCGGTATAATGGCACAAGCATGTGGCGCATCATTGCAGCCTTCGCGCTTTTTATTCCTCTGTCTGCCTTCGCTGCAGTCGCTCCGGTTACGCGCATCCCGGTTTCATTAGACGCGAATCCTTCCTATCAGGCTCCCGGGACAAGCGTCACCATAACCGCGTATTCCCGCGCACCCGAAGGCGTGTACACGTATGTATGGGGTAAAGACGGCGTTGAGATAGCGCGCGGCATAGACGTCATGTCGGTTACAGTCGCGGCCGGCGCTGCGGGGACAGAAACGGAAGTCAGCCTTATTCTTGAAACGCCGCAGGGAGAAGAAATCGGCAGCGCGACGTATGCGATACGGCCCGCAAGCGTAGATATCGTATGGGAGGGCGCGACATACGTCCCGCCGTTCTACGGAGGGAAGCGCTACCCGAACGGCGACAGCTCGATTGTTCTTGAGGCGATCCCGGAAGTGACCTATAACGGCACGCGGGTGCCGGCTCAGGACTTGGTGTACACGTGGGAGGCCGACGGAAAGCAGGTAGCAAAAGGATACGGGCGCTCGTCGGTAAGAATTTCTCCGGCTCGCTTCAAATCGGCCACGAACGTCACGGTAATTGCGGAGACCTCTGAGGGCGGCGTAGCGGCGCGAGCGGCAGCCACCATACCCACCGTATCGCCCGTCCTCCGGTTTTATGAAGAACGTTCGCTCGCAGGGGTGTGGTTTAAGAACGCTTTATACGGAACCGTTCCGTTCTCAGGCGAAGAAATGACGTTCCGTGCAGTTCCATACTTCGCCACAGACCCTGAGAACCTTTCGTACAATTGGTCCCTGAACGGCAGCCCGGTCAGCGCGGAAGGCGGGAAACCGTACATTGCCACCTTTCGAAAAACATCGGACGGCACAGGGGTGTTTACCGTGGGCGTTGCCGCCCAAAGAGCCGGGAGCATATTTGAGCGGGCCGCTGCAGCATTTAACTTATCATTCAACTAACGTATGAGGCTTTTCTTATCCCGCGCGGCCGCACTCAGCATCGTCTTATTCGCCGTTCTTGCGCCGTATGCGGCGTATGCGGCGGCAATAGGGGATTCGAGTTTTATTCCGATTGTGCCCGTTCCGGGCGTCACGGATTCATCAAACGCCCTTACGTTCCCTCAATACGTCAATCAAATATTTAAACTTTCCGTTTCCGCAGGTGCAATGCTTGCGGTATTAATGTTCGTTCTCGGCGGCTTTGAGTACATGACGGGGACAAAGGCGGGCGACAAGAAAAGCGGGCTCGACAGAATCCAGGGCGCCATTACAGGACTTGTGCTCTTGCTCTCGGTGTATTTGATTTTGTATGTCATTAACCCCTGCATTCTAAATATCACCGTGCTTTCGGACGGGACATCGCCGTGTTCCCCTGTGGAGCAGGTGTGGACGCCCTCCGATGGAACAGATGCTACCGATACCACAAACGGAACACAGACGACGGACGGAATTCAGACAACCTCTATTCCTTCCGGCGCGTGCTTGAGAGATACAGCCTTCTCGTGCGGGGGCGTCACGACGGCGGCACACGTGTGCGTCGTTGAAAACGGAACCCGCTACTACGATGCCCCGAACGGCGCCCCGCAAGGTGCGAGCATTTGTATTACGGGCTCCGAAAAGTATATGTGCGCTGCGGGATGCCCCGGCGCCGGATCGACTGGGTACCCCTACAGCCTCTCGGGCGGCTATATCGGAGAAACTTCCACAATAAGCTGCGCGTCGAACGAAACGCCTATCCCCGTCTGCGTGAGCACCTCCGACCCCTTCACCGGCACGCAACCGTCAGGCACTTCCTGTTCCGGGGGAGCCACTCTTAAATACTTCTGCCCGTCGGGCCGCGCCCAATAAAAAACATGAAGATGCCCCGAGCAGCACTGGTCTTTGCCGGAATAATAATCGCCGTAGTGGTTGCGGTGGGCATTATGGTGGGCATTTCCTCTCTATTCCGCGCGTCGCCTTCCGGAGAAACGAGCCCCATTCAGGACTTTTTCTCAGCTTTATTTCCGTTCGGGAATCAGGTCCGCCCGCCGAACGGAACGGGGCAGAACGGTACCGAGGAAGACAACCGCCCGGTTCCGGTGTTACGCGAAGTGAGCGCGGCACCGGTTGCCGGCTTCCATTTTCAGTCGGACGGCGCTTTGCGTTACGCGGAACGGGAAACGGGGCGGTTTTTCGAAACGCGCCCGGAGGCATATCCGACAACCCGGCTTACAAACACCACGATCCCCGAAATTCAGAACGTTCTCTGGCTAAACGACTCGGCGGTCGTTCTGCAGTATCTCGACCAGAATGATGCGGTGAAAAATTATGCCGCATCAATCGCCACATCGACGGCAGACCAGGCTTTGGTCGGCGTATTTTTGGCGAATGCAGACGAGATATACCCGATTGACGGCGGTAAGACGATACTCGAGGCCGTGCGGAGCCAAAACGGGTATGTTGTACAGCGTTCGAAGTCTGACGAAACGTCGCGCGAGACCGTCTTTTCTTCGCCTCTGCGTTCGTGGCGTCTTCTCCCTGCAGGAGACGAGCTGTTTATAGAAACGTCGCCGTCGTCAGGACCGGGATTCCTGTACAGAATTATCGACGGCACGCTGTCCCGAATTGTGGGCAACGTATCGGGGCTCATGGTTCTCCCGCGCGCGGACGGCAAGTACTTTGCGTTCAGT
>CAYZDT010000055.1:0-4260 GCA_964477415.1 uncultured Candidatus Saccharibacteria bacterium
GGTCACGACAACGTCGCCTTTATACGCGGCATAGAAGCGAAGTGCCTTGAATCCTGCAGAAGGCTGAAACCCTCGTATATCGTCGCTCACGCGCCCGAGTGCGTCCTCCACAGGCTTGATCGCGCTCGAAGCGAAGTCGAGAGAAGAGAACGCATGTGCAAAAAGCACGGCATGCCCGACAAACTGGTATGCCCCGTCTGTTACCCGCCGAGAGAAGAACGCCAAAGGGCGGGGAAAGGCTGGTAGTTATGGTCGAATCGCCGAAAACAGAAACACCGTGGTGGTTCGACCGATGCGAACATGACCATATACGCAGGTTCTGCGACCAATGCAACCGCGGAACCTGTCGATGCCACATCATTCGAGGAGAGCACGGTGACATACGAAGTTTTACGAGACATCCGGAATGCAAACTATTGATGCACAAATAAATACGAAGCGGAGCGAACGCATGTTCATGCGCGGCTTCGGCGCGTCGAGCGCCGCTCTTTTCACATATTCGATTATCAGTTTTTCATCTCATTCGTTATGTACGAACAACAGACGTCGTTCTGGCAGCCTTCGTTCGACGAAGAGCGGAGGCGTGAGACGCGGTGCACCTGCAGATATATCGGCGGCAAGCGGTATATCGACCCGCAGAGACGCTGTCCGATTCACAGAGGCAAGTAATAAGAATAAAGCGCGCCGATTATATCGCGCGCTTTATTCTCATTATTTGTACGTGAGTCCGTATTGGGCGTAGGCCCTCTCTACTTTCCTCGCGCTTTAAGCGCGCTTCTTATTCAGCAATAAGCTTTTTAGCTATGTCTCAATTCACCAGAGAAAAATACGGAAACCGCGCGTTCGTTTTCCTTCGAACAAAAGGAGGCGATGCCGCGCGCGACTTTCCGACCGAAGACCGCTCGGCGGTCGAAAAGGTCGAATCGTACCTCGCACATGTCGCGGGGACGCGAACCGGAAAACCGTTGTGTCCGTTCACGAGAGGCGTGTTCGCGACCGACGGCTTCAGCCTCCATCTTGCAAAAGGCGCACCCGATACGCTCGACCTCGACGGCATCGGCGCCGAAGCGGGGAGGGAGCTTGAACGGATTTCTCCCGGCCGCGTCGGACGCGGAATCCCGACCGACCTCAAGGTCGTTATCGCTGCTTTCCCTCATCCCGCATGTCGCACGCCCGAATTTGCGGAGCGGATGCAGGCAACGCACGCGCGCCTCAAGCCGTCGTTTCTCGAACGAGGGCAGATGTTTTCCGCTATGTTCGAAACGCATCCTGATCCGTCGGGGAATCGCGGCTTCAACTCGTCGATTCCTTTGTTCGCCGCACGGCGCATGCACGAGCGCGACGAGGCGTTTATGAAAACGCCCGAGGCGCAGAAAGTGTTCGAGTCGTTCTTTCCTTCCGGAGAAAGCAATTAACCGCTCAAAGAAAAACTATGTTCACTAGAGAGAGAATTACCGTGTCATATCCGCAGCACGAAGCCCCAGAAGGCTCGCGATGTGGGTTCGTGCTTAAGAGAATCAAGTGCGAAGCGGAAGCCGCTTCCGGCTTTACGCACATACTTGGCTCGGAAGTCCGTTATCGCTGCGCTTCGCATAAAAATATGCCGGGCGGACGTTTTTCGGACACCGACTTCGGGAATCCCGATTTGCCTTGTACCTGCACGCCGGGGCAGCCCGTAAATCCAAACTGCCTCCGGCACGGAAGAAGACGTTAATAAAAACTCAATACAATCATTATGCAAACAAAATAAAATAAACGGCCGACGTACGGCATGACGCGTATCGAGCGCCTTGAAAGGTACCGCGACGGCCTAATCGCATCCCTTGTTGCGCGCATGAAGCGCGTGTCGAGAGATCTTGATTGTCCGACGCCGCCGAAAGTTGAAAAGCGGGAATTCGTGCGAAGAAAGACTGCGCGGATGGTGTCTGAAATCCGGCGTGTTTCGCGGGAAGTCGGACCGAAAAGAGACTAAGCGGTCTCCTCAAAAATCGCCCCGAAAGGGGCGGTTTTTGTTTTGACAAAATCCGTTATTACTGTAGGGTGTACAGGTAACAGCCATAATATTTTTTATGGAAGAAGGTAAATATCGCGAAGGTCCGAATGAAATAAACGATGTTCGTCGGGATCCCCCGCGAACCCCGCGCGTTGTTGATGCACCCGCGCGCGTCGATCAGGAAGCACTGGAAAGGATTCGCAGAGAGGAACTCGACGAGCAGTGGCGCCGCGGCGGACAGTACGACTAATCTTTCAAAAGAACGAAATCGAGCTGGCGTTCTTCCAAATCCGCCCGCTCGACCCGATAGCGGGCCGCGTCTCCCAAACGGATGACGCGGTTTGTTTTTAATCCGATTGCGGAGAATTTTTTCGGGTCGTACTCGTACGTATCGTCGGTCATCGAGGTCAGGCGCGCCATGCCTTCTGCGGCGGTTTCCTTGTCTTCAATGTAGACGCCCCATTCGGTTACGCCCGAAATAACGCCGTCCCGTTCCGCGCCGATAAGATTTTTTGCGAAGTATTCAACCTGTTTCATTTTGACCGATGCGCGTTCGGCTTCGGCTGCATCGACTTCTCGGGAAGACGCGTGCGCGGCGCGTTCCTCAATAAAATGAGGGTCTTCGGAAATTTGTTTACCTGAAAGAATCGTCGCCAAGGCGCGGTGCACCATGACATCGGGGTAGCGGCGGATGGGGGAAGTGAAGTGCGCGTAATATTCGAACGCCAAGCCGTAGTGCCCGATATTTTTCGTCGTATAGACCGCTTTGGCCATTGAACGGATAGTGGCGGTCGTAATCAGGCGCTCCTCGGTTTTTCCTTTTACGTCCGAGAGGAGGCGGTTTATGTCGCGCTGCGATGCGCCGTCTTTGCCGATAGCGAGCTGGTAACCGATTGCGCGGAGGAATACGGAAAGTTCCTGCAGTTTTTCCTGATTCGGCACGTCGTGGATTCGGTAGACGAACAGGCGCGCCTTTTTGCCGATTTTTTTCGCAACCAGTGCCGCCACTTCGCGGTTCGCGAGAAGCATCAATTCTTCAATGAGCTGGTGGCTCTCGGTGTACTTGGTGCGCTTAAAACCAGTCACGTTCCCCGCTTTATCTACCTGCGGCTTTACTTCGTCCGTCTCAAACATTATTGCGCCCGCTTTAAAGCGCTCGCGGCGCAAGTGTTCCGCGAATTTCCAGAGTGCGGCGACTTCCTCATGGAGGGAGAGCGATGAGTCCTGAAGCGCGGCGTCCGCCTCTTCGTAGGTGAATCGTTTTTGCGAACGGATTATCGTTCGTCCGAACCAGCGGTCGATTATGGTGTTTCCTTGGATTGTGAAAACAGCTGAAAAGGCGAGACGGTCGACGTTCGGTTTCAGGGAGCACAAATCTTCCGAAAGCTGCGGCGGAAGCATGGGAATCGTGCGGTCGACGAGGTAGACCGAGGTCGCCCTGCGATACGCCTCGCGGTCCAAGGCGGATTTCGGGCGCATGAAATGCGTTACGTCGGCGATATGCACGCCGATTTCAACCGAACCGTCTTCAAGCGTCCTATATGAAATCGCGTCGTCGAAGTCTTTCGCCGTTTCGGGGTCGATAGTAATGGTCAGCACTTCGCGGAAGTCGCGGCGGGTTCTTATCTCTTCCTCGTCCCACGCGTGTTCATACAGATGCTCTGCTTCGTCCACTACCGCTTTCGGAAAATCGCTCTCAAATCCTTTCGAGGCGATAATCGCCCGCATTTCGGTTTCGTGCTCGCCGGCTTTGCCCAAAATTGAGCGAATTTTCGCTTTCGGCGGCGCGCCGTCCCAATCCACGACGTCCGCAATGGCTTTAGAGCCAACGGCCGCGCCAGGGGAGCCGACAATCAAGAAGTCGGTATAGACGCGCGACTCGTCAGGGCGCAAAACGACGCCTTTCGGCGTTTTTATCAATTCACCTACGAACGCATTCGTCTTACGTTCGACGACTTTTACCACGCGTCCGATTTTTTCCGTCCGTCCGTCGGATACGACGATTTCAACCACATCGCCCGAAAGGGCCCCGCCTAAGCGTTCGCGGGGAATCGGGATGTCGCCCTCGGGGCGCAGAAAAAAGCCCCTCCCGCTTCGGGTGACGTCTATAACTCCTTTCATGCGCGCCGCGGTTTTTCCGAGCTTTCGGTTCATACATTAGACTTTACCACCCCTTTCAACTATTTACTTTTATGAAAATAAATTGTATTTTATAAACAAAATGAAAGATAGAGATTTTAGTGCTGAAGCAAAAAGAAACAGAGACG
>CAYZDT010000056.1:0-2034 GCA_964477415.1 uncultured Candidatus Saccharibacteria bacterium
ATACACGCGCCCCGGTTTCCTCGGCTTTTTCGGCGGAGGCGGCAGTTTCTCCTCGAGTTTGTATACTTCGTCCCGAATCAGGGCCGCCGTTTCAAAATCGAGAAGCTTTACCGCCTCTTCCATCGCGGTGCGCCTCTCGGCAATAAGTTTTTTCAGCTCCTTGGGGTCATTCGCCCGTTCGGTATCAACCGCCATGAGAAGTCCGACCGCGCGTTCGCGCTCCGCCTGAAGCGTCTCCGTAATATCCTTAATGTTTTTTTGAATCGTTTTCGGTGTAATGCCGTGTTTTTTGTTGTAGGCAAGCTGTATGCCACGGCGTCTGTTTGTTTCCTCAATTGCATGCGTCATAGAGCCCGTCATCTCGTCCGCATACAGAATGACGCGTCCTTTCACGTTTCTGGCGGCGCGGCCGATGGTCTGAATCAGCGACGTTTCCGAACGCAGAAATCCTTCTTTGTCCGCGTCCAGTATGCCGACCAGCTCCACTTCGGGCAGGTCAAGGCCTTCGCGCAGGAGGTTTACTCCCACGATGCAGTCGAAATCTCCTTTTCTGAATTGCGTAAGAATGGTGATGCGGTCAATTGTCTTTACATCCGAATGAATGTATTCGGCTTTAACTTTTCGCTCTTTCAGAAATTCGGACAAATCTTCCGCCATTTTCTTCGTAAGCGTGGTAACAAGTACGCGACCGCCGCCTTCCACCGTCCTTTCAGTCTCGGCAATGAAGTCCGCAACCTGGCCCTCGTACCCCGCCTTTCCGGTAACGGGTTTAAGGATTATTTCCGGATCGATAAGCCCCGTCGGACGAATAACCTGCTCAACTACCTGCGTTGAGTGCTCAGCCTCATAGACGCCGGGCGTTGCCGACGTGTAAATGGTGCTTCCTACGCGTTCTTCAAACTCTGAAAACGTGAGGGGGCGGTTGTCCGCGGCCGACGGCAGGCGGAACCCGAACTCAATCAGCGTCTTCTTTCTCGACTGGTCGCCCGCGTACATGGCGCCGAGCTGAGGCACGGTGACGTGCGATTCGTCGATAATCGTCAGGAAATCGGGTTTCCCGTCCTTAGTCTTCGGAAAGTACGACAAAAGCGAATACGGCGGCTCTCCCGGCTTTCTTCGGTCAAAGTGGCGCGAATAGTTCTCGATACCGTTGCAGTAACCGATTTCGCGTATCAGAGCGAGGTCGTACTTGGTGCGGCGTTTCAGGCGCTCGGCCTCGAGAAGTTTGCCTTCGGCGGTAAGTTCTTTGAGCCGCTTTTCAAGCTCCGCTTCAATATCGCGAAGCGCCACGTCCCGCTCCTCTTCGGGGGTAACGTAGTGTTTTGCGGGAAACAGAAAAAACTCGACCGGCTCGTCAAGTACCGCCCGCGATACGGCATTCAGCCGGATGATACTCGTTATTTTCCCTTCTTCTGGGTGTATGCGGTACACAACCGTTTCGTTGACAGGCATCACCTCGACATTCGCGCCGACAGCGCGAAACTGGCCCGGCTTAAGATCCGCGTTTGTCCGTTCAAAGTGGAGCCCCACTAGGAAGCGGACGAACTCGGCGCGCTCAAACGTGTCTCCTACCGCGATACGGCGATGCACTTTTTCATACTCCTCGGGCGAACCCAGTCCGTATATTGCGGACACCGATGCGACAATAATGACGTCGCTGCGCGTAAGGAGAGCCTGAGTAGAAGCGTGGCGCAGGCGGTCGATTTCGGCGTTTATCTGTGCCTCTTTCTCGATGTACGTGTCGGAGTGCGGCACGTACGCCTCCGGCTGATAGTAGTCGTAGTACGAAACAAAATAATGGACTGCGTTTTCGGGAAAAAATTCCCGGTATTCCTGCGTCAGCTGGGCCGCAAGCGTTTTGTTGTGCGCAATAACTAAGGTCGGCTTCCCGATCTGCTGAATGACGTTGGCAACGGTAAACGTCTTGCCCGAACCGGTAACGCCTAAAAGCGTCTGGTGCGCGTCGCCGCGCTTTACGCCCTCGACGAGCTTTTTTATCGCCTGCGGCTGGTCGCCTGCGGGTTTATATTCTGA